>JBGPPR010000024.1:0-9237 GCA_041488675.1 Thermodesulfovibrionia bacterium | reverse complement strand
CAAATTTTTAGTAGAATGGTGACATTTTTTGGAATGAATAGGGGGACGGAGATAATCGTAGCCGGCATAAGGAACCCCTTCACGTGGTAGAAGCTGCAAAGATGGGAGCCCGGATCGCAACGATCCCTTATTCTGTTATAATACAATTAATAAAACATCCCCTTACGGATATAGGGATTGAGAAGTTTTCGAGGGTGATTAAAGAAGATGCCGATTTTTGAATATAAGTGTAGTAGCTGTGGTGAAGACTTCGAGAAACTTGTCTTCGGGAGTCAGAAGGTCAGATGTCCAAAATGTGATTCTGAAGATATAAAAAAGAAGTTTTCCGTTTTCAGTGCGTCCGGCACAGAGAAACCCCTTGCCGGCACATCATCAGGCTGCACATCCTGCACCAAGAGCACCTGCAGCTCGTGTCACTGAGGAGTTAAGAGTTATAGTCAAAAACGAAAACTTCCAAAGTCGTTTAACTTTTGACTCGCTACTCTGGTTGTCTGAAGGGATTTTCTCGTAATACCTTGGCAAGTTTTAGGGGTTTGCCTTCCATGACAAAGACCGCCAACCCTCTGTCTTCGGTTCTTTGCCCTTTTACAATCCATGTCCCGTTCCATGCGACATGAAGATTAACGGTAGAACCCTCTATCTCAACCCATCGGAAAGTAAAGGTAATTTCCGCGCTGTCAAAATTTTTCCTCGCCTCAATAATCTCTCTATAGCCGTCCTTTGCAGAATTCTTCTCGATGGTTGAACGATCATTTTTTATATAGGCATCTTTAATAACCTCAGCGAGTCTAAATGCTTCTTGTGCAATTTTTGAATCTTCAGAAACCGGCTTCACTTCTTTCTTACCGCAGGATGCCGATAAAAAAACCAAAATGAAAAATAAAAAAAGAAAAATTAAGGAATTCCTTATCTTTGAATTATTCATTTTTGAACTTGAGTATTCCATGTAATCACACCTATATATCAATATTTCGTGCCTCAAGGGCATGAGTGATGATGAATTCCCTTCTTGGATCAACCTGGTCTCCCATGAGAATGGTGAATATCTCGTCTGCCTGAACAGAGTCCTGCACATTCACCTGCAGAAGCGTCCTCTTCTCCGGATCCATCGTGGTTTCCCATAACTGCGTAGGGTTCATCTCTCCAAGTCCTTTGTACCGCTGGATTGTGAGTCCCTTCTTGGCTGTTATATATACAATCTCAAGGAGCTCCGTGCTTGAGGATACCTCTTTTGGTCCCTCTTTTGTCTGTATCCTGTAAGGAGGGTTCCCAAGATCTCTTATAATACTATAAAAATTCTCCAGTTCCCTGAATTCAGGTGACGTAAGGAAATTAATATCGAGGTTGAGCTTGTAGTTATGCCTCCTGACCTCGACACCATAGGTCTGATGCTCTTCATCAAGCTGGATTTCACCTAAGGTGATAATCTGATCTTTTTCCTTTATCTTTCTCAGGATTTCTCCAAACTTTGGCTTGTCTTTCAGCATTTCTTTATTGATCCCCAGGGAAAGGATAAACATCAGGAGTTCAGGGTCTCTCCTCCTCCTCTCAAACCAGTCTCTCAAACGCTCAAATTTATATAGTCGCTTCAGGTAAGGGATGAGGGCTTTTCCTTTGACAACCTGGCCCCTGAGAGGAATTTCAAGGTCATCGGAGGCGAGCTCAAAGAGCATGTTCTGCATTTCAGCTTCGTTCTGTATGTATCTTTCGGTCTTGCCCTTTTTCACCTTAAAGAGGGGAGGCTGGGCAATAAAAAGATAGCCTCTTTCTATTACCAGAGGCATCTGCCTGTAGAAAAAGGTGAGCAACAGTGTCCTGATATGCGCTCCATCAACATCAGCGTCTGTCATGAGGATAACCTTGTAATACCGTATCTTTGATATGTCAAAATCTTCAGGACCTATACTTGTACCCAGTGCCGTTATGAGCACCTTTATCTCCTCGGAGCTCAGCATTTTGTCAAACCGTGCCTTCTCAACATTGAGTATCTTTCCTCTCAAAGGAAGGATAGCCTGGATTCTCCTGTCCCTTCCCTGTTTTGCAGAACCACCTGCAGAATCTCCTTCCACGATAAACAATTCGCTGAGGGCAGGGTCTTTCTCTGAACAGTCTGCAAGTTTTCCGGGCAAACCTGTATCTTCAAAGAGACCTTTCCTCCTTGTCAATTCCCGTGCTTTTCGTGCTGCCTCTCTTGCCCGTGCAGCCTGGAGAGACTTCTCAACGATCTTTCTTGCTATCGATGGGTTCTCTTCGAAATACGTACCGAGGCCATCATTCACGATTGACTCTACGATCCCTTTTACTTCGCTATTCCCCAGTTTCATCTTCGTCTGTCCCTCAAACTGAGGGTGGAGAAGTTTGACATTGATGACCGCCATCAATCCCTCTCTGACATCATCGCCTGAAAGCCCTTCCTTCCCATTCTTCAGGATTCCTGAGGAGGAAGCATAGCTGTTTACTGTTCTCGTGAGGGCTGATTTGAAACCGATGAGATGAGTCCCTCCTTCTTTTGTATTGATATTGTTTGCATAGGTATAAATGGTTTCAGCATAGCCGTCATTGTATTGGAGAGCTATCTCGGCGATGATATCTTCCTTTTCCCCTGAGAAGTAAATAGGTTTTTGGTGAAGGGGGGTCTTGTTCTTGTTCAGGTGCTCTACGAAGGATACGATCCCACCGCTGTAATGGTAAACATTCGTTTTCTCTGTCCTTTCATCGGTAAGGGTTATCTTAAGCCCCTTATTCAGAAAAGCCAGTTCCCTCAGCCTTTGAGTCAAAAGATCATAACTGAAATCTAAAACTTCAAATATCTCCGGGTCTGGTTTAAAGGTTATCTTTGTCCCCCTTCCCCTTGTTTTACCGACGATGCTCAGAGGACCTTTCGGTTCTCCCCTCTCATAATGCTGTTGATACACAGTTCCGTTCTGTCGTATCTCCACATCGAGCCATTCTGAAAGGGCGTTGACGACGGATACGCCGACACCATGCAGCCCTCCTGATATCCTGTATGCCTTTGATTCAAACTTCCCTCCTGCATGCAATTCGGTAAGGGCTACCTCTGTTGCAGAACGTCCTTCCGGGTCTCCCGGATGCGGCCCTGTCGGGATTCCCCTCCCATCGTCTATTACTGTGCAACTTCCATCGAGGTGAATGGTCACGTCAATGTTCTTGCAGTAGCCTGCGAGGGCTTCATCCACGCTGTTATCGACCACTTCATATACAAGATGGTGCAACCCTTCCGGTCCCGTTGATCCTATAAACATTGCCGGTCTTTTCCTGACAGCAATTAAACCTTTCAGTATTTTTATATCTTCTGCAGTATATGACTCGTCGTTATTTTCCTTTTCTTTCATCTTCCCTTTCTACCACTTTCTTTTCTCTTTATATCCTCATCGGCATAACAACGCACCGATAATCCTCGCTGCCGTCTTCTTTGACCAGTACGGGACTCAGTGGGTCCTGAAGTTCAAGGACGACTCTCTCAGCCGTCATCGCTCCCAAAGTATCTATCAGATATCTCGCATTAAACCCGACGGTGAGCTTGTCACCTTTATAATCAACGGCGATCTCCTCCCTTGCCTCACCGAGGTCCGGGTTTGATGATGAGATAATAAGGTTTCCATCTTCAAAATCAAATCTTACTGCGTTGGCCCTCTCACGGGACATTACCGAGACCCTGCGAAGCGCTTTTGTAAATGCCTCCCTGCTGAGAGATACTTTTTTTTCATTTCCCTGGGGAATAACATTTTCATAATTCGGGTAGGTACCTTCTATGAGTCGCGTGAGAAACTGTACGTCTCCTCCGACGCTGAAAAGCAGATGATTTTTCCCTATCAAAATCTTCGTCTTCTCTGCTTCACCGTTTAAGAATTTCCTCAGCTCAGAAACTGCCTTCCGGGGAACGATTAACCGTTTTTCTTCCTTCCCTTCACCCTCCATCTCCTTCACGATGATGGCCAGCCTGTGGCCATCTGTTCCCACAACGGTGAGGGCCTTACTTTTCGGCTGTGTATGAAAAAGGAGACCGTTCAGGGTATATCTGGTATCGCTCTCCCCGGCAGAATAAAGCGTCCTCTCTATCATCTCCATCAGTACCCTGGCATTGACGATTATCTCCTCTTCATCTTCCATTGCAGGCCATGCAGGGAATTCGTTTGCTGAAAGGCATGCGAGCTTGAATTCGCTCGTGCCGGCCTTTACTTTCAACCATCCACCGCCCGAGGCGGACTCACCCGCTAAGTCGAACAACAGATCTCCATCCATCTCTCGAACGATCTCGAAGAGCTTCCGCGCAGGGATACAGAGTTTCCCCGGTTCCTCAACCTTCATTGTGACCGGCTCTTTGATCGCAGTCTCGAGGTCAGTAGCAACTATATTTGAACTCTTCTTGTCTGCATCGAGAAGAAAATGACTTAAAATGGGCATTGTGTTCTTTTTCTCCACGACATTCTGAATGTTCGACAGCTTCTCCTGCATCTCTTCCTTTGACACACTGAGTCTCATAAATCCTCCTCATGGTTTTATCTTGCGTAAAAGATTCTCCGTCATCCTGTTAAATGCCTCATCCTTTGCCCTCTTCTCTTCGATCTGCTTGCATGCATAGATGACCGTCGCATGATCCTTTCCGCCAAAGCCCTTCCCGATATCGCTCAGAGACATCTCAGTAAGTTGCTTGGTCAGATACATCGCTACCTGTCTCGGCAGAGCCACCTTCTTTGTCCTCTTCTTCGCCTTCATATCGATCATTTTGATTCCAAAATAGTCGCAGACGATCTTCTGAATGTGATCCACCGTTATCGGTTTTTCATCGTCTTCAATAAGATCCTTGAGGATGCTCTTCGCCATCTCGATATCAATAGGCCTGCCGGTTAGCGAAGCCTGGGCACCAAGGCGGATAAGACACCCTTCTAACTCCCTGACATTCGACTTTACTTTTGACGCAAGATAATAGGCAGTGTCTTCAGGGATGTTTATCCGCTCCGTTGCAGCCTTCTTGAGTAAAATCGCAATCTTCGTCTCGATCTCAGGTGGCTGAATATCAGCAATAAGTCCCATGGTAAATCTCGACCTGAGCCTGTCGGTAACTTCTGTTATCTCCTTCGGTGGTCTGTCACTCGACACAACTATTTGTTTCTGCCTCTCATATAATGCATTGAAGGTATGAAAAAATTCTTCCTGTGTAGCCGTTTTATTCGCAATGAACTGTATATCATCAAGGAGAAGGATATCAACGTTCCTATATTTTGCCTTGAATTCCCCCATCTTATCATGCCTCAATGCAGATACAACCTCATTCGTAAATTGTTCAGAAGATACATAAAGGACGGTAAGGCCGGTGTTTCTGTCAATAACAGCATTTCCTACCGCATGAATGAGGTGCGTTTTGCCAAGACCGACGCCTCCGTATAAGAAGAGAGGATTGTATGTCTTGCCGGGTGCAACTGATACAGAGTGTGCTGCTGCTTGAGCAAACTGGTTGCTCGTCCCCACGACGAAGTTCTCAAATGTATATTTGGGGTTGAGATATATTCCTCTCTTTGCCAAGCTCTGTCTTCGTGTCTCCAACTTCATGTCCATCTTCTTAATAACAGGATCGAGCTTCGCTTCTGCTTTGTAATGAATATCTATTGGGAATCCGAGCGTATTTCCCAGAGATTCGGCGATTAAATACGGATAGTTTTCTTCTATCCAGTCTCTGAAGAACCGATTCGGAATGTCTATAGTAGCCTGACGTTCCTTCAATTGAAGGAGCTTGATTGGCTTGAACCAGAGCTCTGCTATGCTACTACCTACTTTTTCCTCTATCTTTGAAAGACAGCTATTCCAAATATCTTCTAGGGTCATGTATGGTCACAAAGTTACTAACAGTTTGCTAACATTTGTTAGTAATTCGACAGGAATGGTAGATAATTATACCTGATGTCAACAGGTAAGACAAGATAATCTGTTACTATTCTGTTGGTCCCAATGTTACTAAGTTTAACCCAAACAAATGTCGGGAAGGAACAGCCCTTGGTAACACCTTTATGAACAACGTAGATCCCTTTTCCTGTTGCAGCAGAACCATTTCTAAACATATAAACACTCCCTACTACAACTACTAAATATATTCTTAAAAATTAAGAGGAGTAGTTGGGGAATAGTTTTTAAAAATTATTCTTTTTTCCCCTTTTTCATAAGATAGGCCTTTATGAATTCATCCAAAGAACCGTCAAGAACAGCATCAACATTTCCTATCTCAATACTTGTTCTGTGGTCTTTTATAACCCTATAAGGCTGAAGGATATAAGACCGTATCTGGCTTCCCCAGGCAATGCCTTTTTTATCCCCGACGATAGTCTCCATCTTTTTTTCCTGCTCCCTCAGTTTCATGTCGTAGATACGCGCCTTCAATACCTTCATTGCAAGAGCCCTGTTCTTGTGTTGTGAGCGTTCGTTCTGACAGCTTACAACAATGCCCGTCGGAACGTGAGTGAGCCTCACAGCCGAGGAGGTCTTGTTGACGTGCTGTCCTCCTGCACCGGAGGCCCGAAAGGTATCCATTTTTATATCATCCTCTCTCAACTCAATGTCTATGTCGTCTTCAACTTCAGGATATACCAGCACTGCAACAAAGGAAGTATGTCTCCTCTTATTTGCATCAAATGGTGAAATTCGAACAAGTCTATGCACACCAGCTTCAGATTTAAGATAGCCATAGGCATACGGACCTGCTATGGTGATAGTAGCACTCTTAATACCGGCCTCTTCACCCATCTGTAAATCGACGATCTGAGCACTGAATTTATGCCGCTCGGCCCACCTAAGATACATTCTCATGAGGATCTGTGCCCAATCCTGACTTTCTGTTCCACCGGCACCGGGATGGATAGCAAGAATGGCATTATTCTTATCGAGTTTTCCTGACAGGAGATTCTGGATTTCAAGGGAATCAAGGTTCTCTTTTAAATCGTTTATCTCTTTCCGCAAATCCGCTAAAAAGAGATCACCACCCTCTTCTTCGAGAATCCGTATCGATTCCTCTAAATAAGAGAATTTGTCGGAAAGGGCATCGAAATGGGATACGATATCCTCAAGCCTTGATCTTCTTTTCTGCAGTTCTTTACTCTTCTGAGGGGATGACCACACCTCTTCTGAGGTCAGGTCTTTTTGAATCTTTTCAAGCTCTCCCTTTAATTTAAGTACATCAAAGATAACCTCTTAAAGATTCTATCTTCTCCTTAAGGATCGAAAGTTCCCCTTTGAGTGTTTCCTGTATAAGCATACTACCTCCTATATTCTTCTCGCCTTACTCAATATATTAGCCAACAAAACTATGGACGATACGATACAGAGATACGAAAAAAGATCTCCGTACTTTGTATAAAAGCTCTTCGTACTGTCAGTCTTTATATCACTCGTAAGAATATCCTGCTGAAAAAGAGAAGTTTTTCCGAGTATTCTCCCATTGCTGTCAATAAAGCCCGATATACCTGTGTTAGCGGCTCTTATAAGAGGCTTCCTGTTTTCCACAGCGCGGAAAACCGCCATGCTGAAATGTTGATAGGGACCTGTTGTCCTTCCGAACCATGCATCATTTGTGATGTTCACGATAAAATCTCCGCCTTTAACATAAAATTTTCTCACAAGTCCGGGAAAAATTGCCTCATAGCATATCAGGGTAGCAAAGCCTCCGAAAGGTGTCTCTGCTATCTCATGACGATCGCCCGGAATATAATCTCCAATACCGGCAACAAGTTTGTCTATGAAGAAAAAGAATTTGTGCAGAGGGACGTATTCACCAAAAGGAACCAGATGTATTTTATCATAACTGTAGACGACATTGCCATTTTCATCGAGAAGGAGAGCACTGTTGGAAAGGAGATTACTTCCTTTACCTTTCCCCTTTTCAAGGACACTACCAAAGAGGAGATAAGCATTAAATTTATTCTGGAGCAGAGTAAGTTTCTCTGTATATTCCCTGTCAGTGCCGAAGAAGAAGGGAACGGACGTCTCAGGCCAGACAATGAGAGTAGGAGATGAAGAGACTGCTTTCAGAGAAAGATCGCTGTATATCTCCATCACAGTGTCTTGATATGCAGGATCCCACTTTTTGTCCTGTTCAATGTTTCCCTGTATGACGCTTGCCCTGAGAGCAGCACCGGGTCTTTCCTGTGAGAGTCTCCATTGGCCATATATGAGAGACGCAGAAACGATGAGAAGGAGGAGAGAGAACCCAATAATGGGCAGCGACAAGGGAAAGAGGGGCATTTCCCTGATGCGTCTCTTGATAAGGAATAGCTCTGCAAGGGCATCATTGACAGCAACGACAAGGAAGGAAATACCATAGATGCCTGCGATATCGGCAATCTGGATAATGCCGAGAAATTTGTACTGCGAATATCCTATGCTCGACCAGGGGAAACCAGTAAATACGTAAGAGCGGAGAAATTCGATAGCAACCCACAGAAAGGGCGCAAAAAAGGGGATAGGGAGACGGGAGGACTTGAAGTTCAATGAGAAAAGGAGGGCAAAGAGACCTGTGTACAGGCTGAGATAAAGACAGAGTATGAAAACGATTGCAATGCTGATGATAAAGGGAACTCCACCATAATGATTTATAGAATGATATATCCAGTACTGGGTTCCGAAAAAATACGGTATACCAAAGATGATACCGGCCCAAAAGGCCTCCTTTGGGCCCTTGTTGTAAAGCGATAGGAGAAACGGAACAAGAGCTACCCATGCAAGGAAAAAGAAATTGATCGTTGGAAAACATAACGCGAGAAGGATGCCTGATATAAATGCAGGCAGATACATCTTCATGAAGCTTCTAAGGTTTATTTGGTTCATTGTGTTTGCTTAGTTTACACTGTTTACTCAGTTAATTCCTCACCGTCCCTATTTTACTTAATAACTCTGTAAACTGTGTAAACTCAATGAACTTGACTATCGGAGTGCTTGACAGTAAAGAAGTCAAAAGTGTAAAGTTTTAAAATCATGGGCAGTTAGCTCAGTCGGTAGAGCAGAGGCCTGAAAAGCCTCGTGTCCGCAGTTCGATTCTGCGACTGCCCACCATGAATTTTTTATGCCTCTTTTGTAAATTCCCTTTCATAAAACAACTTCCAAATTTCTGTCATTCTGGCTTGTCCAGAATCTTTCTTCCGGTCCCGAACAAGTCGGAAGGATTCTCGATGCGAGTCTTCGCTGAGAGTCGCTACGACCCGACAAGTCTATGACCCGTGGGGTCCGACCCAT
>JBGPPR010000023.1:0-9298 GCA_041488675.1 Thermodesulfovibrionia bacterium | reverse complement strand
CTTTAAACCTGTCAGTACTTTCTGCCTGTCGAAGGGCTCCCGTCTGCCGTCTTTTTTGACCACCATAGGGATCATATCTTCGACACGCTCATAGGATGTAAACCGCTTCGCACACTTCAGGCACTCACGCCTGCGGCGTATTGCATCGCCCTCTTTGCTTGTCCGTGAGTCGATGACTTTATCTTCTATGCTTCCACAGAAAGGACATTTCACTGAAAACTCTCATAACTCACAAAATGGATTCTTAGTTTCCTGATCTATTTATTTACTATGTATCAAGTTGCTTTCTGCACTTCGTAAAGAGGAAAGCTATCGCAAAGAACTCTAACACGCTTTGAAAGGTCTTTGATTGCATGAACATCACGGAGACTTTGAATGACAGACGTTATGATATCTGCTATCTCCGTCATTTCCGCCTGACCCATCCCTCTTGTCGTGACACAGGGTGTGCCGAGCCTTATCCCGCTGGTTATCGTGGGCGGTCTCTCATCATAAGGCACTACATTTTTATTAACCGTTATTCCTGCTATGCTCAGAGCCTCCTCTGCGTCCTTTCCCGTGGTGCCCTTATTGGCAAGATCAACAAGCATCATATGATTGTCGGTTCCTCCTGAGATAATCTTGAAACCCTTTTTTAACAGGTCCTCGGCAAGTCTCTTCGCGTTCCTGACAACCATGGCCTGGTAGTCTCTAAATTCCGTACTCATAGCTTCTTTCAGAACGACTGCCTTTGCAGCAATAACATGGACGAGAGGGCCTCCCTGTATTCCCGGAAATATCATCTTGTCAATCGCTTTGGCATATTGCCCCTTGCACATTATCATTCCACCTCTTGGTCCCTTGAGTGTCTTATGTGTTGTTGCTGTCACAAAATCTGCATATGGCAAGGGAGAAGGATGAAGACCTGCCGCAACGAGTCCTGCTATGTGGGCTATGTCCGCCATAAAATACGCCCCGACTTCTTTTGCGATTTCAGAAAAAATTTTGAAATCGATGATTCTTGAATAGGAACTCGCACCCGCAACGATCATTTTCGGCCTACACTCTATGGCAAGACGTCTGACCTCCTCATAGTCCATATAACCCGTATTTCTATCAACGCCATAGGTTGCGATCTTGTAAAATGCTCCCGAGAAGTTGACTGATGCACCGTGGGAAAGATGCCCTCCGTGACTTAGACTCATAGCCAATATGGTGTCACCAGGCTTAAGCATCGAAAAATACACAGCCATATTAGCCTGGGTCCCGGAGTGGGGCTGGACATTTACATGCTCTGCATTAAACAGTTCTTTTGCCCTCTCAATTGCAAGATTTTCAACAATATCGGCATATTGACAACCACCGTAGTATCTTCTCCCCGGGTATCCTTCTGCATATTTATTCGTAAAGATTGATCCCTGAACTTCAAGTATGGCAGGACTCGCATAGTTCTCTGAGGCTATAAGAACGATATTCTCTCTTTCCCTCTCCACTTCTTTTTGTATTGATTCGAAAACCTCCGGATCTGTGAGTTTGAGATTTTCAAGATTCATGTTTTATTAACCGGTTCTCTATCAGCGTTATCTTTCTCAATCTGTTGGAGTGCCTCTCTCCGTCGAAAGGGGTGTTCACCCATGTTCTTACAATCTCTTTTGCCAGGTCCTTCCCCACTATTCTTCCACCGAGGACAAGGACATTAGCATCATTGTGCCGTCTACTCATCTGAGCGGTAAAGAGATCGTTACAGAGAGATGCTCGAATGCGGGGAAATTTATTAGCAACGATGGACATACCTATCCCCGTGCCGCAGATGAGTATTCCTCTCTCTATCTCCCCCGATGAGACTGCCTCAGAGACCTTTTCACCAAAATCCGGATAATCTACTGGCTCAGGAGTACGTGTACCATAATCAATGCAATCGACGCCGAGACCAGCCAAGAGCTTGACAATTTCATTTTTCAATTCTAATCCCGCGTGGTCGCAGCCTATAGCAATTCTCATCGAAATTATTTATCTTATCGAAGAGCTTGCGAGTAAGTCAAGGATTCCGACGCTCTTCTGAAAATATCGCTTCTCTCTCTGAAGTATGGTGTAAGCCCTTGACCTTAATACAAGCCAGTATTTAAAATGAGTATGTTTTTCGTAGGGCCCATAGCTCAGTTGGAAGAGCTACCGGCTCATAACCGGTTGGTCCCAGGTTCGAGCCCTGGTGGGCCCACCAGAGGCCTTATCGCTGGCAAACAGCTCAGCGCTCAATGGTTCGGGGAATAAGGAGCGGTTATTATAAACAGGATTTTTAATGTATCCTTACTGGACTCAAGAAGCTTGCAGGGCAAGTTTTTGAGGTGGATTGTTTGGAACGCAATCTAAGTCTTTTTATAAACCTTCAGAAGTTTGATAGCCTCATTCTCGAAAAACAAGTCGTTATAAAGGAAATCCCCGCAAAGATTTCTGAAGCAGAGCTGCCCATCAAGAAAGCCCAGACTGTGATCGACAAGTTCAAGCAAACCCGGGAAACCCTCGAAAAAAAGAGACGCGATAAGGAGAGAGAACTCGATGATATCAGTGAAAAAATCAAAAAACAAAAAGCTCGCACGACGGAGATAAAGACAAACAAGGAATACCAGGCCCTTTTAAAGGAGATAGAGACTGCTGAAAAGGAACGTTATACCGTAGAGGATGAGATTCTCAATGTCATGGAAGAGATCGATAACTCTTCAAAGCAAGTACGGATGGAAGAAGCAAAGCTCAAGTCCGAGAAGGATGAGTTAGATGTGTACAGAGAAAAGCTCAGGGCTGAGGTGTCCGGGGCCGAAAAGGAGCTGTCCAGCCTGAGGGAAGAAAGGTCGAAGATTGTCGACAGCGTTGATAAAGAACTCTATACCCTCTATATGAGTCTGATCGAATCAGGCAATGGTATGGCGATATCGGAAGCGAAGGAAGAAGTCTGCCAAGGGTGTAATATGAATATCCCTCCCCAACTTTTTGTTGAGATAAAGAGAAACGAAGAGATTCTCCAGTGTCCGCAATGCCACCGCATACTCTTCTATAAAAGCAATTCTTGACTTCAATCCCTTAAATACTTATTATATACAAATAAAAAAATATTATAGTTATTTTCTGCCTGAGGAACATAAATGGGAATGGAAGATCATAAACTGAAAGTCTTCTGCACAGTTGCTGAAACCAGAAGTTTTTCAAAGACTTCTGAGATCATTCATCTGACTCAGCCTGCTGTAAGCCTTCAGATTCAGGCCCTCGAGGAAATTTACGAGACAAAGCTTTTTGACAGGTCATCGAGCAGGGTTACCCTTACCCCTTCAGGAGAAGTTCTGTATAAATACGCAAAGGACATTCTGGCCCTCTATTCTGCGGCAGAAAAAGTAATAGGAGAAATGACAGGTTTGGTAAAGGGGAGTATCACAATCGGCGCAGGCTCTACCATAGGAAACTATCTCCTGCCGAGTGTCATTTCAGATTTCAGAAAGACCCATCCCAAGATTAAAGTTAACCTCTTTGTCGCAAACATGCAGAGGGTAATTGAGTTGCTCAACGCAGGGAACATTAATGTCGGCCTTGTGGAGGGTGACGTAAAAAGGCAAAAGATAGTTGTCGAAAAATTACTCTCTGATGAACTTTTATTGATTGTTCCTTCCCCCCATCCCTGGGCGAAAAGAAAAGAGGTTTCGGTCTCCGAACTCATCGATGAACCTTTTATTCTCAGGGAGGCTGGATCCGGTACAAGACAGACAATAGAAAAGTTCTTTGCCCGACATGGAATTGCATTGCAGGGGATGAAGGTATCCATGGTTTTGGGAAGCACGCAGGCCATAAAGGAGGCGGTAGAGAATGGATTAGGCGTCTCAATCGTCTCACGCTGGGCTGCGAGAAAAGAAAACAAGTATGGAACCCTCAGTATGCTCAATTTCAAAGAGGAAAAGATGCTCAGAAATTTCTCACTTATTACCTATAAGAATTCCGTCTCATCTCATGCTATTGAGGAATTCATCACATACCTGAGATCATATCCCTTCGAAAAGCTGTTATCTTAGAACCAATCCAGATTATTCATAACGAATGCTGTTCGAATGATTGTCATTATCCGGTCGGAGCGACTCCTCGCGGAGATCCGCATCGGACTTGACCGGATAATCCAGTTCTTTTTTCTGGATTGCCCAATCAAGTTGGGCAATGACAAAACCAAAAGATGTTAAATAACTTTTGAGATGTTGGATAAATTTACAGCATGAATTATCGCACTATGCATTTAGAAGGAGACGGTGTTTGAGCCTTTATCCCGATGAAAATCGGGATTCCTCTTTCATTTCCCATTTCTAAACACCCTGTAATCTATATCCTGAAAAATGCTATCTTTTTCTTCGATTTCTCCGAGCCATTTCTCCGGAATATTCCTTGAGATAATTGCGTGATAAAGATTGTTAAATCTCAGAATGTGCTCCTCAAAACGCTTTCTTGCATACCCGGCAGCGGTACTGGAATCCATAATAAATGCCCAGTCGCTGTGTTGTGATAAGAGAAGCTCTCTTAATGCCTGATTCAGTGCACGCCGGAGAATGCCCTTTGCATTATTAAATTTCCCGGCAAGATTAATCATGCGTTCCACCGCCTTATGAAGGTGACGATAAATATAATCGTTAGAATTATTCAGCCAGACCTCACAGTATCCTTTGTGTCCCCAGCTTGACATAGATGGATGACAGACCTGCACTCCTGAATATTGAGAGGGTAGTGAATGCAGATATTCAGAGGGTGTTATTGTCCTGAAATTGACATGCCCACGGTCTATCTCTCTCAAGAGAAAATCGAGCCAATCGGGACCTTCGAACCACCAGTGACCGAAAAGCTCGGCATCATAAAGAGCGGTGATTACCGGCCTTAGGGAAATGTGGAAATCCTTGAAAGTCTTTGAGAGAAAATCTACCTGTAGTTTTCTCTTCGATACAAAATGGCATGCATGATCTGCAGCCTTTTTCCGTGCTCGTTTTTCGACATATGGTTTTTTCTTGTCCGTTTTTCCCGTAATCCTGTAATATTTCAGCCCTGTATATGTTCTTATTCCGTCAGGATGAATATAATGCCTTATATCGTCAAGATTAAGGTCAAACCCTATATCTCTGTAGAAGTCCCGGTAATCAAAATCGCCTGGATATCCCCGAACAGAGCACCAAACCTGCTTTGAAGTCTCAACATCTCTGCCAAAGGCAAAAACACCCGAAGGGCATGAAACAGGTGCATACACTCCGTATCTCGGCAAGGGTCTCCCATAAAGTATACCGTGAGTATCGAGGAAGAAGAATTTTATCCCCTCTTCCCTCGCATGCTCGTCGATACCCGATGCATACCCGCACTCGGGCAACCAGATTCCACTCGGGGGTTGATGAAAATTATTTCTAAAATGTTCGGCGGCAATTTTTATCTGTGCCCTTATCGCTTGTGGATACATTGATAAGTTAGGGAGGAAGGCATGAGTCGCAGTGGATGTCATTAACTCCACCTTACCCGTGTCTTGCAATGCCCGGAAGGCTGATACAAGATTCTTTCTATAAACTTCTTCGAATAAATATTGAATCCTTCGGAACCTCTGATTATACATCCTCGCAACCGGTCCGAAATGGATGTCACGCCTCGTTCTGTATCGCTCTCTGTCTGATAATTCGATAAGCTTTTCGATATATCTTTGATATCGCCATTGAAGAAGGTCATCTTTGAACATTTCGACAAGGGGAGGACTTAGCGACAATGTTATCCTGAAATCAATGCCGTCGTTGAGAAGTTTCTCGAAGACATTTAGGAGAGGGATATATGTCTCGGTGATTGCCTCATAAAACCAGTTCTCCTCAAGGAAATAATCGTGTTCTGGATGTCTTATATACGGCAGATGGGCATGAAGAACAAGAGAGAGATAACCTTTATGCATGCTTTTTTATGTGTCCCGTTAACCGCTGATCACTAGCAGCAGCCCTTTACAGATCAACCACGCAAGCACGAGACATACAGGCAATGTGAGTATCCATGCAAGGACAATATTCCCTCCGATTCCCCATTTCACCGCTGATAATCTTTTCGATGCGCCTACTCCCATTATGGTAGAGGAAATCACATGTGTTGTGGAGAGTGGAAGGCCAATTCTCGACGCAATCTCAATGACCGTCGCCGCCGATGTCTCTGCTGCAAACCCGTGAATAGGTCTTAGTTGCACAAGACGAACGCCAAGGGTCTTTATGATTCTCCAGCCGCCAAGTGCTGTGCCGAGCGCCATAGCCGTCGCGCAGGCTGCAATTACCCATAAAGGAATATGGAACTCAGGGAGCTTGTAGTAACTCACCAGGGCCATTGTTATAATTCCCATGGTTTTCTGTGCATCGTTACTGCCATGGCTGAAAGCCATATAGGCGGCTGATAGAATCTGAAGCCTTCCAAAGAGGTTACCGACCAGTGTGGGCGTGGACCTTCCGAACAACCACAGGAGAAATGCCATCAAGAGCAGGCTCATGATAAACCCTATGAGAGGAGAAAGGATCAACCCTGCCAGGACTTTGTAGACCCCTTTTTGAATAATAACACCTGTCCCTGCTGTTGCTATTGCTGCGCCGACTATACCCGAAAGAATGGCATGACTGGAGGATGTCGGCAAGCCGAAATACCATGTGGTTATGTCCCACATGATGGCAGCCAGAAGAGCAGAAATGACCGTGACTTGTGTTATGCAGGAAGTCTCTACGAGGCCGGACCCAACTGTTTTAGCCACTGCAGTTCCTGTTAGCGCACCGACCATGTTTAATACCGCCGCCATCGAGACAGCTACTTTTGGAGAGAGAACTCTTGTTGATACCGACGTTGCTATGGCGTTTGCTGTATCGTGAAAACCATTGATGAAGTCAAAAATGAGGCCAAGGACTATGACACAGAAGAGTAAGAAAAACGTTTCATGCATTTTTGAGGACTATGGCTTCCAGGGCATTGGCAACATCCTCACATCTGTCAGAGGCATCCTCGAGATGCTCATAGATCTCTTTCCATTTTATTATGTAAACACAATCTCTTGCTTCGTCAAAGAGTTTTCCAAGGGCATCCCTAAAAGTACGGTCTATTCTATTCTCAAGCCTGTTTATCTCAATACAATATTCCTGAACATAGGAGTACTTCTTTTCCTTGAGTTTTTTAATTGCCTTCTGCACAACCTCTGTGGTCATAAGGAGATCCTTCGCCATTTCTGTTACTTCTTTTGTAGACTCCTTGATTTTAAATATCATGAGCCGCTCAGCAGCAGCCCATATAAGGTCTAAGATATCATCCAACCGCGATGCGAGGGCATATAAGTCCTCTCTGTCTATAGGGGTCACAAAAGTTTTGTTCAGTTTTTTTATGATCTCATGCGTTAGTATATCGCCTTCTTGCTCACATTCATATATCTCTTTCGTCTTGACCTCGATGTTATTAAAGGTTTCAGAATGCACGAGATCAAAAAAGTGGGAGGCTGCCTTTGTCAGGTTCGATGCGGCCATATCCAAGATCTCAAAAAAATCTATTTCTTTAGGAAATAATCCCAACTTCATATTATTATCACGCAGGAAAACCTCTTAATCATAAAAGAACAGTCATCGAAAAGTCAATTTTAGAATTTAGGAAATGAGTGCCTTTATTACTGCTTGCTCTATGCTCCCTGCTCTATGCTCCCTGCTCTTCGCTCTTTGCTATGGTCACTCCGGTATCTTCCTGAAGAGATGAATACTAACGATGCCGAAGACCACCGGCACAAGCCAGGCGGAAACAATGGGTGGCACTAATCCGGCATATCCGAGGGAAAGCATCATGGTATATGCAAACCAGTAGAGGGCACTTATGAGAAGTCCAAGACCCGCAGCAAAAAGGCCTCCGCCAATCTTACTTCTCATCGAAAGGGATATGCCGAAGAGAATCATGAAGAAATTTATGAAAGGATACGAGACCTTCTTATTCATATCCACAAGGAGCTTCGTATTCCTGAAACCTGCCCTTTTCAATCTCTCTGTATATCTGTAGAGTTCACCAATTCCCATCTCTTCGGGTTTCTTAATCCCTTCACTGAAAAAATCAGGTGATTCGAGGTGGGGATAGTCAAACTCTGCTACATTTCGCACATCACCGGTCTTAATGTCATAAATAGTTGCATTCTTAAGCCTCCAGATGCCATTTGAACTTTGCGTTTCCTGCCATTCTGCTTCTTCCGCCTCAATCCTCTCTTTCATAGAATCCTTTTCAATGACAAAAATGCTCACACCCTTCGCAAGCTTCCTCTCGGGTACATAGAGTTCGATCCTGACCGGAGAACCGTCTGTAGCCCTCAGCCAGAGAGTGCCTTCTTGAAAAGTGAGTCTCCTATCCTTTTTCTTGATGCTATTCTTGAGTTCATCCGACCTAATTGAAAAATCAGGGACAATAACTTCTCCGATGAGAAAAGCAACTACCGTCAATAAGAGGCCATAGAAAATAAAAGGTCGGAAAAGGGCTCTCAATCTACCTCCCGTTGCCTTTATAATAGTAAGCTCCCTATTCCGTGACGCCTGACTGAATATGAACAAGCTGCATACAAGTATGGCAGCGGGCATAAGATAGAGGAGATATTCGGGAAAATTAAAAAAGACATAGAGGAACAGATTTCCAAAGGAAGGCCTGTTCGGCATGAAGTCATCTATTTTGTCAATAAGATTAAGAATACTGAATATAAAGGCTAAGCCCCCACTGATGAGGGCAAAGAGCTTGAAGAATTCCTTCAGATAATGTCTCTGTATAATGAGCATAGTTTTTCAGACCGCTAATTTACTAATGTAAATGCATTATATAAAGTGTCATGCTGAACTTGTTTCAGCATCCAAAACCAATTCATCCGAAATCCTGAAACGAGTTCAGGATGACGAAATGTAAAATCAATAAGTGCGTTCATATTAACTCATCAGTTGCATAATTTTTAATTGAGAGCGTCTGTAAATGATCTACTGGCGTGCATTTGAAGCCAAATATCATCTCGCAGTTAAAGTTCACTAAAAGTTAACTCCTTGTTGTCATTCTCCGGCTTGGAGGCTGTGTCGCAATTACCTTGAAATGTAGATTTGTCATTCTGAACGAAGTGAAGAATCTCATAAAATCTATGTGTTATAAGACTGAGATTCTTCGGCTTGGGCCTCAGAATGACATTGCGACACACTCTCTTGATCGGGCAATTCAGAGAAAGAACTGGATTCAGAGCCTGCCCCGTACTTGATACGGGGGTCAAGCTGGAGAATGACAGAGAGGAGTTAACCTTTTGGCGTTCAGAGAT
>JBGPPR010000022.1:0-9692 GCA_041488675.1 Thermodesulfovibrionia bacterium | reverse complement strand
TGTATATCGTAAGATACAATTGACCCCTTATCCTCATATAGAACTGACCCCCCCTTTAAGGGTAAAATGCTCCTCCTGTTTTTAGATAAAAAGGGAGGAGGGAAAAGGGGGATGATAAGTATGTACAAATGGCAAAGGGTAAAGGCATTAAGGGCAAATGGAGAATCAGTAAAGGGGATAGCAAGGAAGCTTGGGATATCGAAGAACACAGTTCGGAAGTACCTTAAGAGCACTGAACCTCCGGAGTTTAAGGCACGGGAATATGAAAGTATCCTTGAAAGCCACAAGCAGGGAATAATAGAGATGCTGGACAAGAAGTTTATCGGGACAAGGATATATGAGGAGCTTTTAAAACAGGACTATCCGGGCTCCCTTCCCACTGTTCACCGCTTTATAGCAGGGATAAAGAAAGAGGAGGAGAAGAGCAGGAAGGCAACCACAAGGGTAGAGACTGTTCCAGGGAAGCAGACGCAGTATGACTGGAAGGAGTGGGAGCTTATAGTGGATGGCAAGGCTGTAAAGATATACATCCATGAACTTATCTTAAGTTACAGCCGCAAGAAGTACTGGACATACTCATTGAGCATAACTTCTAAGAATATTATGAGGGCGATAAGCCAGGGGATAGATTATTTCGGGGGTGTCCCTTCTGAGATATTGATCGATAACCCTAAGCAGATGGTGATAACTCACAGAAAAGACGGGGTGATCCGGTTCAATGATGAATTCTTAAAGTTTTGCGGTCTTTATGGGGTAGAGCCTGTTGCCTGCAAGAATTACAGGGCAAGGACAAAGGGTAAGGTAGAAAGGCCTTTTTACTACATCCAGGAGCATCTTTTGAGGGGGCTTGAGATAGACATGCTTTCAGGGTTTGATAGTAAGCTCGACGAATTTGCAGTTGATTACAACGCCCGTATGCACAGCAGTTTGAAGGAGAGTCCGGATAAGAGATTTTTGGAAGAGTTTTCCCATTTGAGAAAAATTCCTGCAATAGAGCCTGTGGTCTTATTTGGCAGGGAGTCGAGGAAGGTAACGAATGATGGATATGTATCATTTGATGGCAGCTTTTACCCTGTACCCATGAAATACTGTCTGTGTGATGTCCGGGTAGAGAGCGTATTGGGAAGGGTTGTAAAGGGCTACGATGACGGAGGTAAGCTTATTTTGGAGTCAGGGATAAACCCCTTTGATAAGGGTATAAGGCCTGTGCATCCCGAGCATGAGGCCATGAACAAGGCCTATGGTGAGAAAAGGGCTCAGGCAAGGAATGTCCATGTTGAGAGGTTTGTCTCGCTGTTTGGTGTTTTGGGAGAGGCATATATAGCAGGCCTTAGGCAGGCAGCAGGCGCTAATCTTTACTGGCATCTTTCTGAGATACTTGCATGTTGTGAGGTATACGAGGTTGAAGCAATCAGGAGCGCCATAAAGGAATGCTCAGAGATAGGTTCCTACCACAAAAACAGCGTGGTTAGACTGCTGCCGCCTGCTGGTCTAAAAACCTCCCTTCCTGAGGCATCGTTCTCTTATCCAGGCCTGCCTAAGGGAGATGTTTCTCGCCCCCTGTCTGTTTACGCAGGGATAGAGGGGGTGTGCCATGAGTGAGCTGCAAACGAGGGTAGAGACCCAGATGAGGGCGCTTAAGCTGAAAGGTATGCTGACTTCTTATCGTGGATTTGCGGACACAGCGGCAGTGGGGAAGCTTTGTTATGAGGAATACCTGTCACTGCTACTTCAGGAGGAGTTGAGTGGCAAGACAGAGCGTTCAACAACGACAAAGATACACAAGGCCCGCTTTCCATTTATTAAGACCCTTGAGGAGTTTGACTTCTCGTTTCAGCCTGGGCTTGGGGAGAAGGAGGTCCTGCATCTTGGCTCTCTGGACTTTATAGAAAACAAAGGCAACCTGATATTCCTTGGCCCTCCTGGTGTAGGCAAGACCCATCTGTCCATAGGATTTGGTGTCAGGGCATGCAAGGCTATGTACAGGGTGCTATTTACAACAGCCCAGAAGCTGATAGAGGAGCTTATGCTGTCATTGCGGGATGGGAGTATTGCATCAAGGCTCCTCTTCTATTCGAGGTTAAACCTTTTGATCATAGATGAACTTGGATATATGCCTATCACGAAGGAACAGGCCAATCTGTTGTTTCAGCTTATTTCTATGCGTTATGAAAGGGGGTCGATAATACTTACGAGCAACTACAATTTTGAGGATTGGGGCAAGGTATTTCAGGATGATGTGGTGGCTGCCGCCATCATAGACAGGCTTGTGCATCATGCGAAGATATTTTATATCAACGGCACAAGTTACAGGCTAAAAAACAAACTAAAAAAACCATCTTAAAGGGGGTCAATTTTAATTGATTATAGGGGGTCAAAAGTGTTGACAAACAACAAATGCAAAGGTCGCTGTTTTCAGACGAAAAGCAGAGAACCCACTGAAGAGCATCCCCAAGTATATGAAAGCCCTTCTTGACGTCGGAGCACATATCATGTCCCCATCAGCTTATGTTTTGACCGGCTGGATACGCTTTTGCCGTAAAATAGGTTGGTACTTCGAGGGGAAAGTTCTGTACGAGAGGGGAGGCCTCTCGCTCGATTCTCTCAGTGAAACTGAACGCGCGGAAGTCGATGAGGACTATACTGTCTGCAAACGGGAGATCATGCGTTACAAAAATGAAAAGAGTGTATAGAGGAAATGAGTAAGGAGAAAAGCCATGCCAAAGACTGATGATCTTTTTGCTTCGCGCAAAAGTCTTGATCAGATATGTTCTGTCCCGGACAAGATAATCTCTGTTTATTCCCTGGAGAAGCATGTCTGGGCAGACTCCAATGCTGAGAGCACCCGGAAGGCCCGAAAGCCTGAGCTCCAGACCATTAAAGAATTTCAGATCGAGCCTGTGCGCCCTTTCCTCAATGACATCCTTCGCAACATGGCTGCTCCCTATAAACCTGAACGCAGAGACAACCCCATTGGTCAGGGTTATTGGATTCAGGCTGAATTCGGTTCCGGTAAATCCCATCTGCTCTGTTTTCTTTCTGCTCTCTCGCTGGGCAGTAAAGCGGCGTGGGACATAATACAGAAAAAGGAACAGAAGGCAGGACGAGGCAAGAGAGAGACCGTTTACCGCTTCTGGGAAGAAGGGCTTGAGGCCAAGAGAGGCAATGGCAAGAAGGGAATCTTTGTGATCGTGAAGACCCTCGTCGGCGCCGGAGGCGGCACAGTCGGCCTTACCGACAAAGGCCAGCGTCTGAGTGAATATATCCTCGATGCTGCAAAAGAACAGCTTCAGCTTGAGACAGGCAAGAACCTCTCCCTCTATCCAACAGAGCTTCTTGCTGACCGGTTCCTTTCTGAAGACCTTGACCGTTACAGAAAATACCTCGGCAAATTCCTGCGTGATCCTAAATTCTTTGAGGAAGACGAGTTCGAGGAAGTAAACGACTTTATCAGAGACATCCAGCAGAATAAATCGCCTGAGTACAAACGCAGTTGCGGCAACAAGCTCTGGAGGTTCTACACTGAATATCTCAAGGTTAGACCTCAAATTCCTGCTGAGGATGAAGATATCCTAAGACATCTTATAGAAACTATTCTCATGGAGGGATATAGCGGGGTATTGATAGTACTCGATGAAATATCCCTCTTTATGATAAATAGAGATGAACAACAAAGATGGGAGGATGCCAAGACTCTTGTAGTATTGGCGAATAGACTGGCGAAAGTTCACAACCTACCTGTCTGGACAGTATGCTCCGCTCAACAAGCCATTGAGGCGCGAGTTGCGGATAGGAACATAATAGCCGACGACCGTCTAAAGCTCGTTAGGCTCTTAGAAAATCCTGATGATTACTACAATATTGTGCTATCCCGTGTCAGAACTATTAAAGAACCAACTGCGATAGGTAACTATTTCCTTTACTACAAACGAGGGTTCACTTGGCCAAATGTCATCGGTGAATCTGAATTCCACCGCTTTTTCCCTTTCCATAAACCTGCTCTTGAAGTTCTGTATTCGATAAGCTACAACCTTACAACTACTCGGTCGGCCATAGCTGTTATGCATCAGGTCTTAAAACATCAAATTAAACGCAAAGGTCATGAACTTGTTCGACTATGGGAGCTATTTGATGAAACGGTCCGGTATGACGAGGACCCTTCAGGGACTTATGCAAGCTTGTCAGCAATAAAAACGCAATTTGAAGGTGATTACCGTGCCTACGAAGCGTGCGTTAAGCAAATTGATAGTCTCACCAGGGGGACGTTGAAATTTCATCGTGACAAGTCAGTCAAGATTATTCAAACTCTCTTCCTTTACCATGTCGCAAAAACGCGCCAGCAGGGCATTACGCCTGAAGACATTGCTAATTCCGTGCTTATCGAGAAAGATGCTGATGCAAATACAGATGAGAATATACATCATTATGAGAGCATTGCGGAAAACCTGAAGAAGGAACTCAGACAGATCGTCCAAACCATGGATGAAGATAACCGTCCCCGTTACCGGTTTGATCCTGTGTTTACTGGAGTCAATCCCCGTGACGAGTTCCGCAAGGCCCGTGATGAGGCTGAATCAAACGAACTTATGCAGAAAGAGGCATGGGACCATCTCCTTGCCCTGGACGAATGGCCGATCCGCACCCTGCAGATGACAATTGACCTTTCCAACGGTGTACGTTCGATCTTCCGGGACATCTCCCCATTTATAGCGCCATGGGAAGAGCGAAACGGGGCGAAATCAGGGGATCAGGAGATCGATGTCGACTGGCAGAGGCGGCAGGTATTTGGTCTTGTCGGCATGCGTGATCTTGGAAGGGTTCATGCGGAAAATCAAATATTACCGTTGATAGACAGCGATCAGTCCGGACGGGATTTTGCTGTCTTTGTCGGCACCAAGCCTGTTTCACAGGATATGATCAACAATCTTCTCTCTAAGCGGAATGATTCACGTCTCATCCTCTGGTCGCCATCCGACCTGACAAAAGAGGAGAATGACCTGCTGCTTAACTTTGCAGCATTCAGGAAACTTATCTCAGACTGGCAGGGAAAAGAGACCGAAGACGCCTCTGCTGTAGTGACATGGGTTGCAAATTCCCTTCAGACAGACCTCGGGAGAATCGCCAAGATCGTTGACAGCAGTTATTCACGGGGCAGAATGGATGCCCTGAATAATTCACAGATGCAGTTTCATGTTGCTGGAGAACTGTCCAATATTCTTTCTCCCATCGTTGACCGTGTGTTAACAGTAGCCTACGTGTCGCATGACATCAAGTTTGAGCCGCCCTTTATATTCAAGAAGGAAGAAGGCGTCAAGGTTATAAATGGCATCGTGAAGACCGGCAGCATTCCCAAGGGGGTGAAGCCAAACCAGAACATAAGCGCTGCTCAGAATTTTGGCTTTGGCTTGAAGATCATAAAGAAGGCAGCAGAACGGACGCTCGATACTTCAGACAACCAATATGTAAAAGATATATGGGCTTTTATTGATGACAAGCTGGCTGACGCAGGGCAAACGATGAAAATGGAGACGCTTTATAAAAACTTCATGGGTATCGGAGGCCCGAAGGATTATGGTCTGACCATGCGCATGGTCCAGATATATCTTCTCTGTCTTGTGCGGGACGGCAAAATCCGTATAGGTATCGGTCCGAAATCGGGTCTTCCCATACAAGTTATTGATTACTCGAATATTGCAGAGATCGAGTATTCTACCAAGGTTCTTGATTCCCTTACCGAAGTGCAGAAGATGACCAAGCCGGAGAACTGGGAGGTGCTGCGCCCCTATGCAGAAAAACTCCTCGGAGAAGCACTTCCATCCACTCACGACGATGCAATTATCTCAGGCTATCGTAAGAAGCTGAAGGATCTATTTGGACGCGAGAAGGAAGAGGCTGCAAGGACCATAGGCAGAGCAAAGGGCCTCTTTGAGGCTCTCAAGGTTGCCAATCCTTACGAGACCGAACTCGTACAGGTCACGAAATTGTTCTCCCATAATCTTGAGGGGAGTGACGACATACAGATGGTTCTGTATGCTCTCAAGGATGCCCTGGGATATCAGGCCTTCGATACCAATAACCCTTCCCATGCCGAGGTGGACGATCTGGCGAACAGACTTAAAAACTACTCTGACATCAAGAGGTTCCTTGAATTTGAGACCGAACTGTTCGCGCTTCAGGCTTACTGTGTTCATACCCTTCCCGATAATAAGGACCTTAAGAAAGTAAAAGAGATCCAGCAGAAGGTCTGCGGAAAGCTGTCTTCACTCAAGACATATATAGATGAGGAAGTCATACTAAAGACCGAGCTGATCGGCAAGATACCAGCTGAAGAAAACGAGACCGAGACCTTCGGGGCGCTCATCAGGGAATATAAGACGGTCTATACCGCCTTGCATGATGCAGTCATAGACTGTGCAGAGACCTGCAGGAATGACATTGCCGATATCCTGAACAGCGATGACATGAAGGCTCTGAAGATGCTTGAGACGATAGATGCCCTTCAACCAACGGTCTCTGATGAAATTGAGCAGAAACTTACTCGTTTGTCCGAGATGGTCTTTGCCTGTCCTTCTTCCAGAGGCTCCATTGAAGAGCAGATCCGGAGAGGTCCTGTTCATGAGTGCGGGCTGTCTTTTCAGAATGCTTCCGAGCATCTGACAGAGATCGCTGGCACGGCTGCAGATGCCGACAGCATCTTCAATGTTGCGTTCAATGGAAAACTCGAAATATTCATGAACCCGACGATACAAGAGCGGCTTGAGCAGGGGAAATCAGAACCCATCATCGCAGGGCTGCTGAAGGCAAAGACCGTGGATGAAGTAAGAGGATATCTTGTGAAGGAGTGTATTAAGAACCCTTCGATTATTGATATCATCCAGCGGTATCTCAAACGCATTCAAATGAAAAAGGTCAGGATAGCTGATTTCAAGCCGAGCATCACAACTGTAGAGAAACAGCAGATCCCGACCGTTGTGCAGGAATTCCAGAAGTACCTTGAAGATGAGCTGCAGGGCGTTGAGAAGGAGAAGGATTTTCTACCCATGCTTAAACTGGAATGAGGAACGAATAATGCTCCATAACTGGGTACTGTCAAAACTGGAACCTGTAAAGGATAACAGCTACATCCTGGTAAAGGATGCAATGCGCCTGCTTCCCGATGCTGACAGGACTATCCACAGTTTTGGTCTGGATAACGGCTTTACTATTATTGTCGCTGCAACTAACCTCGTGTTCCGTGAACTCTATGAACATGCCGTTGCTGACCCTGAAACCAAGAAGCTACTTGTCATAGACCGGGCTCCTATCAGGCGCAGGATTACCCCTTCGGTTATGAAGGCGCCGCCGCCGTTTTACCCTGATCTGCTTGCGAGCATCCCTGAGGATGCCCGAATAGACCTCGATCTCTGCCAATTCCTCAGGGAAACGACAGGTGATCCAAACTGGCCGGTAGATACGAATGACTTTCGCTACGCTCGCTTGATCACGGGGAACCTTGAGGCTGTTCTGAGAGCACATAAGAATCTGCGCAATTCAGACCTTAAGAGGTTTACTGACAGTGACTTCAGGACAATAGTCGCTTATGCGGCTCTCGGCATAGCAGACGCTGCATTCAAGAAACTTGGCGCAGAGGACTACTGGAAGATCGGCCTTATCGGGCATGAGGCTATTGCAGAGCTCGATCAGCTTGCGCCAGAGATAACAAAGCCGATAAAGACCCAGCTTGAAAAAGCCCCCGCCCCCTTTTGCTGGTTTGCTCATCATGACCCTGCCACAGTCATCCGCGCCTTTTACCTTTCTGTTATCCTCGCTCAACATACAGATGACTGGAGCCTGCTTCTTGCCAACATTGACCCAGCCCTCAAGCCATTGTCGAAGATCGATACGAAGGTGCTTCATGAGGCTGCACCGAAACTGATAAGCATCAATCCTGTCCAGGCCAACAGGGATCTCGAAGGGGTAGAGAGTTCGCTTGACAGAGACGCCTTCCAGTTTCTCCTTATCGACCAACTGAAGATAACTGAGCCCGAGAACTTCACGTCGGTTATAGAAAAAGAGCGCTATTCAACTGCGATCCGCTCACTGGCGCTTCTCCTCGGGCTCGATAATCTGATGTCATCAAAGCCAGCAGTGAACGCGCAGAAACGCATTGATGAGAGCCTCTTCTCAACGGGTGATCATAAAGAAGCATTATTTGTAGATGAACGGAAGGCCATTCACTGGTCAGACCTGAAAGAGGCGTACCGTCTGGCCTTCAGTGTTCAGCAACTCCGGAGCGAACTTGCAAACTTCGTGAAAAACATCAAGGTTATGAACAGAAAGGATCTTTCCTTTAAGTTGTTCCGCGAGGCATGGAATGAAAAGAAGATCAACCGGATCGAGTACTATCTTTCGGCCCTTGAGAGGCTTGTACAGAGCGGCAATCTCTTGCCCTGTCCTGAAGGTAATCTCCCCTCTTCATTCAGCAATGCACTGCACCGCATTCAGCAGAATGTAAGAACTGTATCAGAGGTGGTAAATAAGCAGCTTGATGAGCTGAACGCCCGCTTTCAGGAAATGGTCGCTGAACAATATCCCCTCTGGATTCAGAAGGACAGTGGAGTACATCTCACCAGCCAGTTTATAAGAAGATGCCTGAAGGCACACTGGGACCCTCAAAATGAAAAGGCGGTCCTCTTCATCTTTGACGGGATGCGATACGACATATGGGATGAATTTCTCAGGCCCATGCTCGATGACCGGATGCAGCTCATCGCTGATCTTCCGGCCTCGTCACTTCTGCCTTCAGAAACTCATATTACAAGAAAGGCGATCAGCGCCGGCACCTATCCCGACGAGTTTGATACTGGCAAGGGCGAAGACAAGCTCCTTAAGGAGGCTTTGATCAAGGAGTTAGGTTTTAAGGGAGAGGTCCGTGTTGTGCCTCCCAAGGGCGGCGGCGTTGGCGAAACCGTGAGATATCAGGCAGGGAACCTTGATATCTATATCCTTGAACTCTGTGACAGTGAGCTTCATAAGATTAAAATCAAACAGCTTCCGGACGGACGGTTCGTGCCTGAGCGCCCGCTTTCGTTCATTTATAAACAGCATATTCAGAACATCATAGACACAGAAATGATGGCGATTGTCAGGGACCTTCCGCCGAATGCAAAGGTTTTTGTTACTGCGGACCACGGATTCGGCAGAGTCGGCAGGGAATCGCTGTGGTTTGACGAGAGGGACTTTAACGAGCCTGAGGACTGCTATTATCTTAATTGCAGGCTGCGGAGCCCTGTTGATAAATACATGCCCGCAAAGGTGCGCGACAATATCATTCCGTTTACTCCTGAGCAGCTTCGGATGCCGAAAGAGGAATCCAGGACAGACCGCAAAACTGGGAAAGTCATCAGAAAGGAATACAGTGCTATTGTCTTTCCGAAGGTCGGTTATTCCTTCAAGCGGCCCGGCGCTCATTTTAATCCGGATGCATACAGCCACGGCGGGATCTCTATACAAGAGATGATGATCCCTATGGTTGTCTTGAAAGTCAGGTCTCGTGATGAAGGGCTTTTGAGGATCGAGGAACCCGTTGGCCCTGTTGAGGTTGTCGAGGGCGAGGAGATCGAATTCAAGATCAGATTGAGCAGGGCAGCGGCAAAGACTTTGTTAGATGAAGACCTGAGGGTTGATGTTGAGGCGACATACAGCCGTGAGCC
>JBGPPR010000021.1:0-9931 GCA_041488675.1 Thermodesulfovibrionia bacterium | reverse complement strand
GATCATTGTTAAAAATTTTGCTTGACATTTCATAAATTTAATGATATTTAATCACAAGTCAGCTATACAGGGCAATATCATTAAATGGGCTTAAAGTTCGTGAAAAACAGGGTAAGAGAGTTCAGAGAACTCAATGCGTGGAGTATTGCAGAACTTGCGAGACGGGCCGAATTGGTTCCTCAAACGATTTCAAAGATGGAGAGGGGTATTCCCACAAGTAGGAATTCAAAATTAAAGGTTGCAAAAGCACTAGGAGAAAAATTTGAGGAAATTTTTTTAGAGGATGATACATCAAGCGCATAGTTAAGGAAAGGGAAATGGTTCTGGATTAAGAGAGGATATTTCTTTGTCAAATTTTATTGAAGGCTGAAGAAAAGATGAAGGACATGACAGCAGAGATTGAATCAATAAATTCTGAATCTACCGCTGCAGACCTGGAAAACAAAAAGAAACAAACTGTGAATATAGTAGCACAGGAAATGAAAATTCCTGCTCTCCGTGTGGGGTGGGGGTTGTCGAAGTTGTTTTCAGATCAAACAAATTCGCCTGCAGAAAAGAATATGTATCCCCTGGAATCAGTAAGAGATGATCTGATCAAGTTAGAGAAGTTGATAAATCGATTCCTCCAATTATCAAGATCTGAATTCGTTGCATCCGGACCGGCAGCCCCTTTGACGATGGATGCCCAGGGTACTGAAGTACTTCAAAAAGATGCGGAGGACATGTCTGCCAAAAAACTATCAAGGAAAAAAAATAACTTAAAAGGGCTTATCGGCGATTCACCACGCATGAAGAGAGTATATGAATTGATTGAAAAAATAGCGGATACGGAGAGCACGATTCTGATAACAGGAGAAAGCGGAACAGGGAAAGAGCTTGCGGCAAAGACCATTCACTATAGCAGCTCCCGCTCGCAGGCGCCCTTTGTTCCTCTGAATTGTGCTGCAATCCCCAAAGACCTTTTGGAGTCAGAACTTTTTGGACATGAGAAAGGTGCCTTTACAGGCGCTCTGAATACAAGGATAGGCCGTTTTGAACTCGCACACAGGGGAACTCTTTTCCTCGATGAGATAGCTGAATTGGATCCTTCCCTGCAAGTCAAACTCCTGAGGGTTCTCCAGGAAAGGGAGTTTGAGCGGGTAGGAGGCGTAAAGACAATCAAAATGGATGTCCGGATACTTGTTGCGACGAACAAGGACATCGAACGTGCAACAAGAGAAGGCAAATTTAGAGAAGATTTATATTTCAGGCTGAACGTAATACCTCTCGACCTACCCCCATTGAGAGAGAGAACTGAAGATATTCCGGTCCTGGTCAATTATTTTGTCCATGAGTTTGCTGATAAAAGGAGGAGGGAGCCATTTACATTTTCAACAGAGGCAATACAATGCCTTACGAGGTACCGGTGGCCCGGCAATGTGAGAGAACTGGAAAATCTCATAGAGAGACTTACAATTCTCGTGACCAAGGATGCGGTCACCACCTCAGACCTTCCTGAAAAATTTCACCAATTGTCAGATACTCGACTACCTGAAAATTCTCATACAGGGCACCTTATAGATTTTGATATCCCCGAGTATGGCATTGACATTAATTCAGTAGTAGAAAATATGGAAAGGAATCTAATTCTCAAAGCCCTCAAGAAGACAGGCGGGGTTAAAAACAGAGCCGCTAAGCTGCTGGGCCTGAACAGGACCACCCTGATAGAAAAAATGAAAAAGATGAGAATTGCAGTGCAACGGAGCGTTACGAACCTGCCAAACTATTAGACGCCTGTCAGTTATCTGACATATCAAGCCTCGTTGATAATCATTTAAATTCAATATGTTACTCTCAGGCATATTTGTTGCTCTGGCACGCAGACGTGAAGGTTTTCGCTTGCTTTGTTCTCTTATGTATCCCTTCCTACGGGATTGCTATGAATGATGTTAAATCACAATCCCTCGAAAGAGCTATGGAGTACATACAAGCAACTAATCCAGCAGAGGCTCTCAAGATACTTGCGGGTTATCAGCCATCTTCCCAGGACCTTTCTCTCTACCATTATGCCTATGCAAAGGCTTACGAATTGTCCAAGAGACAATATGAGTCCATAGCTCATTTCAGAATGGCTTATCTATACTCAAAGGATGATGAGATGAAGGAGAGGTCCCTCCTCGAACGGGCAGAGGCTTACGCAAAAATCGGATTTCATTCCGAAGCAACTCTGGTTCTCAGGATATTTCTGAAAAAGTTTCCTCATTCCCCTTATGAAACAAGAGCATTTTTGGGCCTCGCTGATTCGCTTTACAGGCTCGGTCTCTTCACTGAGGCAGAAGAGGCTTATGAGAAAGCCGGTAATTCGACCAGAGCATCATACGGAAAAGCAAATGCCCTTCATTCAATGGGGAAAATAAAAGATGCCCATGAAATATACCTGGCTATGCTTGAAAGGGACCGGGGATATGTGGAATCTTCTCAGGAGACGTTATACAACGTAGGTGAGAATCTCAGGCTCATGGGAGAGATTTCCGCAGCAAGAATTTATTTCAATTCGACAACCGCATCGCCTTTGAAATACAGAGCATTCAGGAGCCTCGGTCTTATCGAGTTCGAAGAAGGACATCTTGACACGGCTAAGAAATTTTTCTATTCGGCCCTTCAGTCACCCGAGAAACAACTGCGGCGTCAGGCACTCCTCAACCTTACAGATACATATATGAAACAGGGAAGACAGGAGGATGCGAAGTCTATTCTTTTAGAGATACGGCAAAAGTATCCTTATGGTAAGGAATATGAAGAAGCCTTATTACTGTTATCACAACTGTATAAAAAGGAGGGCAACTTCAAGGAATCAACCTCTTTGCTTAAGGAATTGGTTTTCAGACATCCACCGAATCAAAAGGCCCTTGATGAATTTGAGAGTCTCATTCTTGCGGCGGAAGAAAAGGGAGAAGAAGAATTTCTGAAGCTCTGGCAGAACGTAGGCCACTGGCTCTTGCAACCATCACGGTCACAATCTCTCCTCAAGATAGCAAAAGGCTTGAAACACTCGGGTAAACCCTATCTTGAAACCTGCACATGGCTTTCCCAGTATGGCTCTAATGACGTGAAATCTGAGAGTATCCTCCTACTCGCTGATTTTTACGCGGACTTGGGAGACTCCGCGAGGGCAATGAAATACCTTCAAATAAAAGGATTAACCGGCAAGAATGATGACGTCCTCCGCATTACCGCAAAAATTCATCGGGCCAATTCAGAATATCAAAAAGCTGCCAGGTTACTTCTTGATATCAAGGAATTAAATCAAGGTGATCTCGTCTTTCTCGCGGACTTGCTGGAGTCAGTACAGAATGATCATAAGATAATGGAATTTTTCAAAAGAGCATTGAACAGACTAAGCGCTCCCCCATGGGCTTATCTAAAGTTGGCTGACGTACTCTATAAGATGGGAAGAAAAGCAGATGCCCTTCAATACTATCAAACTGTTGTTTCTCTGTATCAAAAAGGACCTGAGATAAAAACTCAAGACCTGCAGTGGGCCCTGTACAGAATTTCGGAACTCTCGCCAAGTGCAGATGCTAAAAATACGCTTGAAAGCATTCGCAAGAAAAATGATACCGATACCGTTCATCGTTTTTCTGTCCTATTATTAAGAGAATTGAATATAGCAGAAAGGGTAAACGGAATATTTTAATGTCTGTAGAACTATTGAGCGAGGCATTTCAAAATTTCACAAAGGCTTCAAGAAGCCTTGAAACTTACTATGAGCTTTTGCAGGAAAAGGTCAGGTATTTGACAAATGAGCTGGAAAAGAAAAATAAAGAACTCCAAACAGCCCTCTCTGATGCAGAGAGGAATAAAGACTATTTGAATGCAATTCTCTACAACCTCGAAGAAGCAATCATCGTTGTTGATCCCGAAGACAGGGTAACAATGCTTAATAAATCCGCAGAAGATCTCCTCGGCATTTCCCGGTCAGAGGCCGTCGGAAAGGTTTTCAATAATCTTCATTTCTTAATATCCAAGAACAACTCAGAAACCATATTAACCGTCACTAAAAGGCAATACAGCATCATACTTTCTCATTCTCCCATCGTTGACTCCAGAGGTTCTTCAAGAGGAAGCGTGGTGCTCATCAAGGATATCACGCGACTCAGGGAACTGGAGATACAACAAGAAAGGGATCAGAGACTTAAAGCCATGGGTGAGATGGCAACAAGAATAGTCCATGAAATAAGAAATCCCCTTTGCAGTGTGCAATTATTCTCCAGCATGCTCGAAAGTGAACTCCAAAGCACTCCCCATAAAGAATTAGCTCGAGGGATCTCAACAGGAATAAGCAGCCTTAACACAATCCTGACGAATATGCTCCTCTTCGCGAGGCCGCATAAGCCCTCCTCTAAGAAAATATCGATAGACAGGGTAGTGGAAGAATCTGTCGTCATCCTGATTCCCTTGATCAGAGCACGAAATATAGAACTGAAAAAATCTTTGCACCGTTATGAAGTTTTAGGCGATGGAGAACTGTTAAAGCAGGTTTTCATTAACGTAATCTTGAATGCCGTCCAGGCTCTGCCGAACGGCGGTGACCTTAATGTCACCATGGAAGAAAGTGCTGCCTCCGTCATTGTTCACGTGAAAGACAATGGTTTAGGGATAGACAGCGCGGATATAGAGAAAATCTTTAATCCATTCTTTACCACAAAAGACACGGGCACCGGTCTCGGACTTACGATCGCTTCGCAGATCATGCAGGCCCATGGCGGCTATATCAAGGTTCACAGCGGGGAAGATAGGGGAACCACATTCAGTCTTTATTTTCTCAGACAAGAGGCATCGTGGAAATAGGGGAGACGAAACCGATACTGGTCATCGATGACTCTCCGCAGATGAGGATGGCCCTTAAAGAGGCAATACAAAAACTCGGCCACCGAGTAGTTGCATGCGAAAATGGTGAGGAAGCAATCGAAAAACTCCGCCGTCATGGTTTTTCTCTCATTGTGACAGATATGAAAATGCCCCAGATGGACGGACTTACCTTGTTAAGAGAGGTGAGGCGATCCATAGGCAATCTTCCGGTTCTTGTTATCACCGGATTTGGAACAATAGAAAACGCTGTTGAAAGCATGAAAGAGGGTGCAACTGATTACCTCATGAAGCCTTTCTCTTTTGATGCTCTTAAAAAGACTATCAACTCCATCCTTGTGAGGATAAAAAACGCTAGGGAAATTCTGACTCAGAATCCCAAGATGCACAAGATCGTAAGTATTGCAGGGAATCTTGCAGCCAGTGATATCACAGTACTTGTTTATGGTGAAAGCGGAACAGGCAAAGAAATCCTTGCGCGGCAGATACACAGAATGAGCAGAAGGGCAGATAAGCCGTTCGTTGCCGTCAACTGTGCTGCCATACCTGACAATCTCCTTGAATCCGAGCTTTTCGGATACGAGAAGGGGTCCTTCACAGGTGCCATAGAGAGGAGAACAGGGAAATTTGAGCTTGCCAAGGGCGGAACCATGTTGCTCGATGAGGTTGGTGAAATGTCAATGACCCTTCAGGCAAAACTCCTCAGAGTTTTACAGGAAAAAGAAATAGACAGAATCGGAGGGAATGAACCGATTGCTGTCGATGTAAGGGTAATAGCAACCACAAATAAAGATTTGTATAAGGAATGCAGTGAGGGCCGCTTCAGAGAAGACCTCTATTACCGTCTGAATGTATTTCCTGTCAAACTGCCGGCTTTGAGAGAGAGACCCGAGGACATCACTTTTCTCGCACTGCATTTCATGAAGAGATTCTCAGCTTATGCAGGAAAAGAAATTAAAGGTTTCAGCGAAAATGCCATAGCCCTTCTGAAAAACAGACAATGGCGCGGAAACGTCAGGGAACTGGAAAATGTCATACAGAGAGCGGTATTTCTCAGCAAAGGGAAACTCATAAATTCAGAAGACTTCTTGCTTGAGGATGTAACCGCTAAAACAGCAATGAATGGAAATCTCAAGAACATGGAAAAAGAGTTGATATTGCAAACCTTGAAAGATGTTAACGGGAACAAGACAAAGGCAGCAAGAATACTCGGTGTGAGCGTCAGGACAATAAGGAACAAATTGAATGAATATGGGAAAAAATTTCCTGCAATCTGAAAACATGTTATGGATGAGCAATAATCCATGACCAGTTTGATCTCATCTACCCAAATACTCTTTATTCAAAACTGCTTGCCGAAGTTTGAGATTTCAATATCTTCTGTCTATTGCTGCTTTAATCACAGAAAAACATCCCCGTGGCATGGTTATTGTAATTGGAAAGATAATGGACAACGGATTTAATATACTGGAGCGACTGATCCATTTGACCGGTCTCCGTCATAGTGTGATTTCTTCCAACATCGCCAATGCTGATACCCCGGACTATAAGGCAAAAGATTTGAAATTCGAGCAATTGCTCAATGATGAACTGCTCGAACTAAAGACAACATGCGCCCAACATATAAGGAATACGGATCTTGTTTCGTCAGAAGAGGTGAGTTCAGAATCGGGCGAGGAGTGGCTCGACAAGAATAACATTCAGCTCGATATGGAGGTTGCGAAGATGACGGAGAATGCCCTCCTCTTCCAGACAGCCCTTCATATGTTCTCGACAAAGATAAGAATGTTTAAGAATGCGGTAAGGAGGTAAGATGAATTCCTTTAATGTATTTAAAGTGAGTGCGTCAGCCCTTGAGGCGCAAAGACAAAGGATGAACGTTATAGCATCGAACATGGCAAACGTTCATTCCACAAGAACAGATGAAGGTGGGCCATACAGGAGAAAAGATGTGCTTTTCTCAGCCACGGCGGTCGAATCTGACTCTGATACCCTCGCGGGCGTAAAGATCGTCGATGTCGTGGCAGATAGTACGCCATTCAGAACTGTTTATGACCCCGGGCACCCTGATGCAGACAAGGATGGATATGTCTCCATGCCGAATATCAACATCATAGAGGAAATGGTAAATATGATGATGGCATCGAGAGCGTATGAGGCGTCTGTTTCAGCCTTTAATATGTCAAAAGCGATGTTTCTGAAAACACTTGAGTTAGGGAGGCAGTGATGTCTGATATGAACATTTCAGGTCTCGGCAGATCTCAAGAGGTGTTCCAGGGAAGCATCGAAAAAAAGAACTCCGGAAAAGGGTTTGATAAAGTCATGCAGGAGGCGATAACTACAATCTCCCAAATACAGGAGGAGGCTGACAAGGCAGTAAAAGACCTTGCATCAGGGGGAGAAGTAACACAGGCTATTGTCGCAATGGAGAAGGCTGATATGTCCTTTCAACTCATGGTGGAAGTAAGGAACAAATTATTGAATGCTTATGACGAAATTATGAGGATGCAAGTATAATGGCTGACATCACCGCAATAAAAGACCAGATAAAGACCATCCCACCGAAGAAAAGAATAATGTTCCTTGTTCTCATCGCTGTGGTGACATCTTCCTTGATCCTCTTCTTCACATGGATCCAGAAAGCTGACTATCAGATCCTCTATTCCCATTTAAGCGAGGAAGACGCAGGATTAATTATCCAGAAATTGCGCGAACAGAAGATACCCTATAGGGTATCAGCGGGAATAGTAATGGTTCCTTCAGACAAGGTGTATGACGTCAGGCTTCAGTTAGCAGGGCAGGGGCTTCCACAGGGCGGGGGTGTCGGTTTTGAGCTCTTTGACAAAACAAGCTTCACCATGACGGATTTTGTTCAGAAACTTAACTACAGGAGGGCGCTCCAGGGAGAGCTCGCAAGGACTATACGGTCGCTCTCCGAGATACAACAGTGCAGGGTGCATCTTGCAGTCCCTGAAAAATCCATGTTTATAAATGATGACCAGAGACCAAAGGCATCAGTTCTCGTGCAGTTGAAACAGGGGAGAGTCCTCTCTCAGGGGCAGGTCCAAGGCATCGTGCATCTTGTATCAAGCAGCGTTGAAGGTCTCGATCCAAAGGATGTTGTCGTGGTGGACAGCCGCGGAGAGATGCTCACCGCTGCAGTTGAAGGCCCTCTCGGAATAACAAGTGGTCAAAGAGAATATCAGCAGAATATTGAAAAGGATCTGGAAAGCAGGATTGTCGGAATTCTCGAACCGGTTGTCGGCAAGAGCAAAGTCAGGGCAAAGGTTTCGGCAGACATTGACTTTACAAAGATGGAGAAAACAGAGGAGCGATTTGACCCGGATAGTCAGGTTGCAAGGAGTGAGCAAAAGATTATGGAAAAATCGGTGAACGGCAATAGAGGTGGTGTGCCCGGTGTCTCATCGAATCTGCCGGGGAAACCCGCAACACCGAACGCCTCAGCCCAGGCACAGTCGGAAAAGAAAAGTGAGACGATTAATTATGAAATAAGTAAGATAACAAGCCATGTCATAAACTCATCAGGAGATATAAAGAGACAGTCGGCAGTTGTTCTTGTCGATGGCATGTATACCGCAGCAAAACAAGGGTCACAGGAAAAGAAATATACGCCCCGTACTGCAGAAGAGATAACCCAGTTTGAGGATATGGTAAAAAAGGCTGTCGGTTTCAGGGCTGATAGAGGAGATGAAGTAAGGGTAGTCAATATGCCCTTTGAGGAGAGCTCACAGGAGGATCTATCCGAACCAAAGAGGGAAGTCCTTACCGTTGTCATTCCCTTCTTAAAGTACCTCATTCCGATCTTGGCACTGGGTTTAGTTTTTTTCTTTGTCGTAAGGCCTCTTATGAAGGCCATTACAAGCACACCCCTTATTCAACGCCCCGCCATGACATTGCCTCAAAGAGTGGCCGAGATAGAAAAGACAATGGAAATTACGGGGAAACCGAATGTCGACAATCTCATCGAATGGACTAAGAAAAATCCTCAAGACGCTACCAATCTCATAAGAAACTGGATGGGAGAAAGATAAGATGCCCTTAAGTGGATATGAAAAAGCAGCGATATTCCTCACCTCTGTGGGAGAGGAAGCAGCAACAGAGGTTTTCAAATGTCTTGACATGGAAGATATAGGAAAGATTTCTCAGCACATGACCAGGCTGAAGAAAGTCAAGCGTACCGCAGTCGTTGAAGTACTCAAAGAAGCCTATGAAATAATAGCAAGAGGTGACATGCATCATGTTGGGGGAGAGGAATTTCTAAAAAGGATTCTCTCTAAAAGGCTCGGCGAGGAAGGGGCGGCGAAAATATTGCAGATGGCCTCACAAGAAAGCCCTCTCGATGCCCTCAAATCGGTTGATTCAAGAACCTTAACAAACCTTCTTATCGGGGAACACCCGCAGACCATTGCACTTATCCTTTGCCTCCTTGAGCCTGTGCAGGCGGCCAAGGTTCTCACTTCATTGCCCGATGAATTGATGGCTGATGTTTCCATGAGGATAGCCAATATCGAGAGTATACCCGAGAGCGCGATCGAAGAGATCAATGAAGTCCTCAAAGGACAGTTGGATGTCGGCAAGGGAAAAGGCAAAAAGCTCAGTGGTGTCAAAACAATCGCTGATATCTTAAATCAATGCAACATAAACAACGAACAAGTGATTCTTGAAAAGATTTATGAACACAACAATACGCTTGCAGAATCAATTAAACGCAGCATGTTTACCTTCGAAGACCTTGTTAAGGTCGATGATAGGGGAATTCAGACTGTTTTAAAAGAAATCAGCACAGAAGATCTTGCCGTTGCACTCAAAACGACTTCTGAAGCTCTCAAGGAAAAGATATTTAAGAATATGTCCCAGAGAGCGGCACAGATGCTGAAAGAGGAAATGCAGACAAAGGGTCCTGTCAGAGTATCCGATGTGGAAAAAGCTCAACAGACTATCCTGAGCATCGCAAAAAAGCTCGAGGCGGAGGGGAAAATTGTCCTCGGTGGGAAAGGTGGAGAAGAACTCATTGTATAAGAATCAGGACGCTGCCAAAGATATCGTCCCTTACGAAATGCCT
>JBGPPR010000020.1:0-10131 GCA_041488675.1 Thermodesulfovibrionia bacterium | reverse complement strand
TTCCCGGAGGGATTCCTGCATTCCCTGCATTCTCAGTTTTAATCTCATCATGTTCCCTGAAGCTTATGATTGAATCAGCAATCTCCGGAGTGATACCCGGAATGGCCATTAATACTTCCTTTGGCGCTGCATTTACATTTACGTTAATTTTACTGGAATAAATCGTAAGCAGATCAATGATACCTTTTTCCTCATTATTCCCATAGAGAATCTCGCTCGTCATTCCTTTAATGAGAAGGAGTTCTTCCAGTGTATCAAAATTTGCATTCTTTGCCTTGTAAGGGGTTGGCAGGGACATATAGTACTCATCCTCGGCACCGCTGAGATGGTGCAGGTCATCAGCATCCTTCCAGTCCAGTATGGAATCCACAATCGTATTAGCCTCTTCTTCCTGAACCCCTAAATTCTTGAGAAGATTTCGCAGAATATCCGAGTTACCATCAGTTATTGCATTGACGCCTATCTTCCCTGAATCATCAGTAATCCTGACAGAGTACTCTCCCTCGCCCATTTGATCCTTATACGATCTGCCATCTATTCTCCATACCTCGTGTCCTTCAAGGGTAATGGCCTGGTTTTTATTTGCGCTTCTGTAAAAGAGTTCCAAAATGCCCCTTTCTATCCCTGCCTCGGCTAGCAATTTTCTTTCTGTTCCCTCCATGAAGGACAATGTTGCATAGGTGTCGGTCCTTGTCATAAAGGAAAAAGAGAGGACAAGAACCATCAGAATGGTCAATACCCATAACACCATGAGTAAAGCAATTCCTTTTTCTGCTGTTGCAGCCTTTTTATTTCTTCTTGGATTATCTACTGTTTGTTTGATCATAGCATGTCCTATTCTTACTCATCAGGCTCATTTGCAGTTGAAGCTAAGTCTGTTTGCAACATTGATCTTCCTATCCTGACAGGAATAACCAGCGGAAGATCTTTTCCTCCCTTAATGAGATGTATTTTTATCTTTGCCGGTATTTGAGAGGTGTCTGTCCATTCCTCAACCCAGTCTCCCACTTCGTCCGTAGGGCCCTTATAAAAATATTCGAAATAAATATTATCAAAGGCATCCAATAATTTTGTCTCTTTTGTTTCTTCCACTCCCACGATATGTTCCGATGCATATAAGACGGACTTTCCCTCTTCTTCTTGTGAAACTCTATAGGAAACAATTACATAACCCTTCTGACCGCCCCAGATTGAGTAGTTCGTCGAAAGCTGAAGGGAGTCCCTTTCTCCGGTGAAGTAATATTCTTCTGCTGTCTCTTCTTCTGCTTCTTCCTTCTGGTAGGTTAAGAGGATTTGGGACTGAATCTGTGAATCGATAATGGACAACGATACCCTCATTCTCTCGAGGGATTCCGTTTTTCTTTCACCAGAGTCAACAGAGCGAAAACCAAGTCTCATAGCACCGACTAAGATAACGATAATGATCCCGAGTATCACGATGGATATTAATAATTCAAGAAGGGTAAAACCTTTCTCATCAACAGTGATCGATGAACATTGACGTTCAAAGGTGAATGACTTCTTCTCTTTCACGTTAACCTTTCACCGTTCAGTCTTAAATTTTCTTGTTCACAACTCGTAAGGTCTTCAGGGTGAGATATTTCATTTTCGAACCCTCCAGCCATTGCATGGTGAGAGTAATCTCAAGCAATCGGACCTGAAGATTCTCTGTTCGTTCTTTTAATGTTTCTGTTACCGAGGCATCAAACCTGTAGCCATCACCGGTCACCTCGCTCCAGGATTTTTCGGTAAGATCTGTATCTTCAAGGATCTCCCTCATCTTTGCCTCAGCCCTTATAGCTGCCGAGACATAATCCCCGGATACCGATAAAGCCCTCAAATTTGCGGAGAAAAGCTGGAGGATCACTGTTATCGCAATGCCCACAAGTGCAAGGGCCACAAGAATCTCCAGCAGCGTGAATCCCCCAGTCTTTGAATGTAACGAAACGGTGAAACGGTGAAACGGTGAAACGGTAAAAAAAGAATGTCCCCGATTCTCCGTGTCTCCGATTCTCCGTGTCATTTTATCACCACCGATCCGACCACGGGATCTAACTGAATGGTCACAGTTTTCTTCTCTGTGGATAAAACAATGGTTCCGCCTTCCATAGCACCGGTCGCATTAAATATGATAGGGTATTCCCCCTTGCGAATCTCCCCCAACAAGGGATCGATAACCTTGAGAGTAATGCCGGATGGGATGTTTTTCCGGGCAATACCTTCTATGCTGTAATATCGGGAGTCGAGGTTTATTATCATTGTCTGTTTTTCGCCATTTATGAGGGCGAGGTGTCTGGCATGTCGAATGGTAGCCGACATCTCTCTGGCTGCTGCATTCAGTCTGCTTGAGGGCAAGCTGTTAGCGAAGAAGATGGTGGAGAGTCCGAGAATGAGTGACATGAGGAAGAGGACGATGATGAGTTCCAGGAGTGTGAATCCAGATTTGGAAAGGATGAAACGGGGAGACGGGGAAACGGTGAATTGGAGATTTCTCTCCTTCTCCGTTTCCCCCTTACTCTGTTTCATTTTAGGAAGACTGTAGTTTAATTGCATTATCGAGTTAGAAGGGTAGTTCTGTCATGCTGAATATAGCCATGAGCATCGAGATGACGATAAAGCCAATGATTAGACCCATTGCGAGAATCACAGCCGGCTCGAAGAGACTCACGAATCTCTTTATGGCCACCCTCAGGCTTCTCTCATACGTAGAAGCGACTTTTATGAGCATACTGTCCAGTTGACCTGTTTCTTCGCCAACCTTGATCATAGAGAGTGCAAGGGCCGGAAAGACATGCGTCTCAGAAAGGGGAACAGCTATTCCCTTACCTTCCTTTGCACCTTTCAAAACGCTATCGATTGCAGAGGCTATTACGCGATTGGTTATAACATCCTTTGCGTTGGCTAATGCCTGAAGGAGAGGAACTCCACTCTTGAGAAGTGTGCCGAGAGTCCTGCAGAAGCGGGCTGTTTCAAGTTTCTGTATGACATCGCCTACTACCTTCAGTTTGAAAGCATCCCATCTATATTTACCCGTTTCAGACCTGATGTAGCGCTTGAAGGTTATCCAGCCGGCTACTATTGAGAACACGACAGCCCACCAATATGATTTGAGACTATTACTGAAAGTGAGGATGATCTTTGTTGAAACCGGCAACGAACCTCCGAGCTCGGCGAAAATGACGGAAAATTTTGGGAGAACGTAGGTGAGAAGGATAATGATCGATGCCCCACCTGCAACAGTCAGTATTGCCGGATATATCATTGCAGAAACAATGTGGTCTTTTAATTCCTTCGTGGATTCGAGAAATTCACTCAGTTTGTCCAGTACCACATCCAGCACGCCCCCGGCCTCGCCGGCTCGCGTCATGTTCACATAGAGTCTTGGGAATACCTTGGGGTGTCGTGCGAGGGCATCAGAAAAAGAACTGCCCTCCCGTATGGATTTAAGAATTGACTGAACGATCTTCTTCATATCTTTGCTTTCAGATATCTCCGAAAGTATATTGAGACTCCTGTCGAGGGGAAGTCCCGCATGGAGCAGTACTGACAGCTCAGTAGTGAATGTCAGGAGATCACCCTTCGAAGATCTTAATGAGAGTCTTTTCTTAATGCCCTCTGTGGGAGCTGCGATCTTCAAGGGAATGATGCCCGTATTCTTGAGTATTTCGACAGCAGCCCTTTCATCTGCTGCTTCAATCACTCCTTCCGTAATAGCACCATCCAAAGTGGTTGCACGGTATGAAAAAATAGCCATTTACACTTCCTGTGTTACCCTGAGGACCTCGCTCAGAGTCGTCAAACCCGCTTTTACTTTTTCTGCACCATCTTCAAACAAGGTTTTCATGCCATGCATTCTTGCAGCTTCCCTTATCTGGTTTGAATCAGAACTCCTGAGGATCAATGTGCGTATATCGTCGTCAACCAGGAGAAGTTCGAATATCCCTAATCTACCATGGTAACCAGTGTAGGAGCATTTTTCACATCTTTTCCCGCGATAGAGGGTGGTATCACTCCTGATACCAAGCATGGTCAATTGTTCCTTGTCAACAGTCGAAGGGTCAGCTTCTTTGCAATCCGGACAGATGACCCTGACAAGCCTCTGGGCGAGGATTCCCCTTATCGTAGAGGAGAGGAGAAAGTTTTCGACTCCCATATCAAGGAGTCTCGTTACCGCACTTGGTGCATCATTGGTATGTAATGTTGAGAATACAAGATGTCCTGTCAGGGCTGATTGTATGGCTATTTCCGCAGTCTCGAGATCTCTAACCTCGCCGATCATGATGATATCAGGATCCTGCCTGACAATATGTCTCAGGGTATTGGCAAAGTTCAGACCAATCTGCGGTTTTACCTGTACCTGGTTGACCCCTTTCAGTTGATACTCAACGGGGTCCTCAACGGTGATGATCTTTCTGTCAGGGGAATTTATTTTATCCAGTGCACCATACAGAGTTGTGGTCTTCCCACTTCCGGTGGGACCCGTGACGAGTATGATGCCATTCGGTTTTTTGATAAGTTGCTCAAAGGCTGAAAGTGTCTGTGGAGAAAATCCCAAGATATCGAGGTCAATGACGATGCTCTCCTTATCGAGAAGCCTCATCACAACGCTTTCGCCGTAGAGCACAGGTATTGTTGATACCCTTATATCTATCTCCTTTTCGCCTATTTTTATTCTGATACGACCGTCCTGCGGCAATCTCCTTTCGGCTATATTCAATTTTGCTATGATCTTGATCCTCGACACAATTGCTGCCTGGAGTTTCTTTGGTATCGATTCAATGTCATGGAGAACTCCGTCAATGCGGTATCTTACTTTTAATTCATCCTCGAAGGGCTCGATGTGGATATCGCTTGCCCTGCTCTCAACAGCCCTTGTTATCAAGAGATTGACGAGTTTGATGATAGGAGCCTCTGAGGCTAAATCCTTGAGGTATCCTATGTCTTCTTCCTCTTCCTTCAGGAATTCAAGCCCTCGTTCTCCTATATCCTCGATTATCCTGTTTATGTTCTGCGCTTCTTGAGCGTAAAATCTGGATATGTATTCATCCAGTGCTGCTGTGTCACTGACATAAATTATGATATCTGCAGATGTCGCAACCCTGAGTGCATCGATTGTTGGCTTATCCTCAGGGTTTGCCATCAGTACCTTCAGCACGCTGTTCTTAAGCTCCAGTGGGATGACCCTGTTTTCACGGATAAAGCGGGATGATAAACTTTCAAGGACAATGGGAACTTTCGGCAGATCTTCCGGCTTCAGGTAATGTTTTTCTTTAATCAAACGCAACTCCTAAAAAAATTATACCACAATTATTTTCCCTCAAGTCTGCATGCCTAAAAGCCAGTTCAGGGTCTTCGACAAACCAGTCCTGAGATCATTTTCTGAAGTCCAGCCGAACCGGCTTACTGCTTTACCGGTGTCGAGACAGCTTCTTCTGATATCACCTGGCCTTGCCGGGCCTTTATGGGGTTCATCGTAGATTGATTCTTTTGCATAACCGAGATCTCTCATCAGGGCAAGAACGGTATGATACAAATCGGTTGTTACTGTGCCGATACCCGTACCTATATTGAATGTTTCTCCTGAACCTTTCTCGATGGCAAAAAGATTCGCTCTCGCCACGTCTCCCACATAGCAATAATCTCTCATCATTCCTTCGGGTTCCCTGTCATAGTGATAGATAATAGGTACCTCACCTGAGAGGAGTTTCCCCATAAAAATGGCTATAACACTTGCCTCACCGTGGGGGACTTGCCGAGGCCCATAAATGTTGGCGTATCGAAGATTGGTAAAATCGAGTCCGTAATTGTTTCTATAGCAGTTTAAGTAGTGTTCAGAAGCAAATTTACTGACTGCGTATGGGGAAAGAGGGCTGGGTGGGTATTCCTCGTGGGTCGGAATAGTTTTTGCCTCTCCGTATATTGCTCCGCCTGAAGAGCTGAATATTACTTTTTTGGCACCGTATTTCACCGAACACTCGAGAAGGTTAATGATTCCTGTTATATTTACTTCTGCATCGAACAGGGGGGTTTCCATAGAGGCAGGCACAGAAGGCTGAGCCGCATGATGGTTAACAATTTCGGGTCTTTCAATCTCAAAAACCACTTTCAAGAGATCTGATCTGATGTCCATGAGATAAAATTTAGCTGATGCATTGAGGTTTCCCCTTTTCCCTGTAAAAAGGTTGTCTACTACAATCACCTCGTGGCCATTTGCGATATAAGTATCAACAATATGAGAGCCTATGAAGCCAGCGCCACCCGTGACCAATATTTTCATCCTTACACCTCCACATGTCTAAAAATGAGTTTGGATTACATTTTCCCTAATTTATAATAGAAAGGAGACAAGAAGAATGTCAAAACCGGTGAAGTATAATAAGGCGGGGATATAAGTTTATATGAATTTAAAAAACGGATGACTGGAGGAAGGGGTTATCTATGAAGACAATAATTCTTGCTGGAGGTTCCGGAACAAGGCTATGGCCATTGTCTAGAAAGAATTATCCAAAACAGTTTCTGAAGCTGAGCGGAAGCAAGTCCCTTCTCCAGCAGACTGTAGAAAGGTTATTGGGTGTGGTGTCGCCTGATGACATAATCATAGTTACCAATAATGACTACAAATTTCATGTTAAATCCGAGCTGGATTCTTTGTTCAACAGTCATAGCCCGTCGCCAATTACTCATATGATCCTTGAGCCTGAAAGTAGGAATACAGCTCCAGCAATTGCCCTGGGGGTCAAGTATTGTCTTGAGAAACTTGGATGCTCGGAAGAAGAGGTCCTGTTTATCTCGCCCTGTGATCATGTGATTAGGCCAGTTGAAAAATTCCGGGAGTATGTGAGACAGGCTGAGGAGATTGCTAAGAAAGGTTACATAGTGACCTTTGGTATTGAACCAACACGTCCTGAGACAGGTTATGGATATATGAAAGTCAGCAGTCAGCCGGCAGTGGTTGGTGATCAGGATTTTCTTAATGTAGAAGAATTTACTGAAAAGCCTGATGCTGAGACCGCTCAAAACTATATAGAAAAAGGCATTTATTACTGGAACGCCGGTATTTTTGCCTTCCGGATAAGTTTGATCTTGGAGCAATTTAGAAAGTATGTTCCTGAAGTAGCCAAGGCTTTTGATTTGACTTTTGATGAATGTAGAAGACAATTTTCTGAGATGCGCAACATATCTATTGACTATGCGATATTGGAAAAAACAGACAAGGTGGTAACCCTCCCTGCAAAGGTTTACTGGAACGATATAGGTTCTTGGGACTCGTTATTTGAGATTTTAGATAAAGATGATAATGGAAATGTAAAGGACGGTGACATTATTGCCGTTGATACGAAAGAAAGCATGATTATTGGCGACAAAAGGTTGATAGCGACTATAGGGTTGAAGGACTGTCTTATCGTAGAAACTGATGACGCACTATTGGTAGCAAAAAGAGGACAAACACAGAAAGTAAAGGAGATTGTCGATAGGCTGCTGTTGGAAGAGCGGAAAGAGGGTTCGGAACACGTCATTACCTATAGACCCTGGGGCAGCTATACTGTTTTGGAAGAAGGAGAAAGATATAAAATCAAGAGGGTGGTAGTGAGTCCAGGAGAAAAGTTAAGCCTTCAAAAGCATTATCACAGGTCTGAGCATTGGGTTGTTGTGAAGGGAACTGCAAAGGTGACGATCGGAGATAGAGAGATTCTTACACATGAGAATGAATCAGCATATGTACCAAAATCAACACTTCACAGGCTTGAAAACCCGGGAAAAGTGCCGCTTGAGATAATAGAGGTGCAGAATGGAGAATATGTCGGAGAAGATGATATTGTGAGGGTTGAGGACTACTACGGACGAATAAAGGAATAGTCATGGAAGAAAATTGTCTTGCAATCGAGATAGGTTAAGTTTATTATGCCATGATAAAATACATCATGTTGTAACGACGCAAGCGTAGACATTGTTTGTCAACAGGAGGGTTAAATGAAGAGAGTTCTTGTGACGGGTGGGGGAGGTTTTATAGGAAGTCATTTGTGCGAAAGACTGCTCAGTGAAGGAAATGAAGTGTTATGTGTGGATAATTTTTTTACAGGCGCAAAAGGTAACATAGCCCATCTCATAACCAATCCTTATTTTGAGGTTCTGAGACATGATATAACTTTTCCACTTTTTATAGAAGTTGATGAAATATATAACCTTGCCTGCCCTGCCTCACCGATCCATTATCAACTTGACCCAGTCCAGACGATCAAAACGGCCGTTCATGGAGCGATCAACATGCTGGGTCTTGCCAAGAGACTAAAGATTAGAATCTTGCAAGCCTCCACATCAGAGGTTTACGGTAATCCATCCGTGCATCCACAACCTGAAACCTATTGGGGAAGTGTGAATCCTATAGGTGTTCGAAGTTGTTATGACGAGGGCAAACGTTGTGCGGAAACTCTGTTCTTTGACTATCATCGGCAGCACAAGCTTAAGATAAAAGTGGCGAGGATCTTCAATACGTATGGACCACGAATGCATCAGAATGATGGAAGGGTTGTAAGCAATTTTATTATTCAGGCTTTAAAAGGTGAGAATATTACTGTCTACGGAGACGGAAGCCAGACGAGGAGTTTTTGTTATATAGATGATATGATCGAAGGGATGATCAGACTCATGAATACTCCTGATGATATTACCGGACCTGTAAATCTTGGCAATCCATCTGAAATCAGCATCCTGGAGTTAGCGGAAAAGATTCTTAAAATGGCGAATTCAAAATCGAGAATAGTTTTTAAGTCTCTCCCACAGGATGATCCTGTTCGAAGGTGCCCTGATATCCGATTAGCAAAGAAAGTATTGAAATGGGGACCAAAGGTTTGTCTGGAAGAGGGGCTCGAAAAAACAGCAGCGTATTTCAAGAAGGTTCTTTATGAAGGGTAGGAAGTTTATGTCCTCTGAGCAACAGTTGTGTATTGATTCATAGAACATTTCGGGGGCAATCTTAGTCATCTTTGCAGTTCTTTCTTGTCAGCAGCTCAAATACTATATCCGCCATTAAATTTATGTTATTAATCTTCAAAGCTCTTAAAAATTATTTGATATCTTTTCCCGAAAGCATTCGGGACCGGCAAGCTGGAATGACAGACAACCATTGGAACAGAGTTCGCTATGAACAAGGTAGGCTGATCAGGCGTTGTTCTGCTTATTACAGATGGCTATCGAAAAGTGTAATATATGAATGATGTTTAGTTTGAGCAGAAATCAATTTAGAGGGGTTGACAAACCTTCTGTAGAGATTTTTACTGATGGTGCCTGCAGTGGGAATCCAGGCGTGGGAGGGTATGGCGTTATCTTGAGGTCTAATGGAAAGGAAAAAGAAATCTCCGGCTGTCAACCTCTGACAACAAATAACCGTATGGAACTGACAGCGGTTATCAAGGCCATTGAAGCGCTCAAAAGGCCATGCAAAGTCAAGGTGGTTACTGACTCAAATTATGTCGTTCAGGGTATGGCATCATGGATCTTTCAGTGGCTCAAAAACAATTGGAAAAATGCACAGAAAAAAGAGGTAATTAACCGCGACCTCTGGGAGAGACTCTTTCATCTCTCGAGGATTCACGAAATTGAGTGGGAATGGACAAAGGGGCATAGCGGTTACGCTGAAAATGAGAGATGTGATAAACTTGCAAGGTTCGAAATCGAGAAATGCAAGAGAGTGATGAATAAACCATGAATGACAGCAATATCCAAAATTTAACGGGTAAGTTTCTGATAGCGGTTCCAGGTTTAAGAGATCCAAACTTTGAGCGGACTGTTGTTCTCATCTGTGACCACTCGAATGATGGCGCCTTTGGTCTTGTTATCAACCGCATCCTTCTTAATAGCTTCATGCCTTTCCTCGGCTGGCTTGACATAAGAAAAAGCATCATAGACCCGCCTGTATTTTACGGAGGTCCTGTAAAGCCTGAACAGGGGTATATGCTTTATGTACCCGAGAGCAGATACTATGCTTCTATAAACGTGAGCGATGGGCTTGCCCTGACAACGACAAATGAAATACTTGTTGATGTTGCGGCAGGTAAAGGGCCCAATAAGTTTTTATTCACCCTTGGGTATGCAGGATGGGCTGCAGGACAGCTCGAGTATGAGCTGATGCTG
>JBGPPR010000019.1:0-10318 GCA_041488675.1 Thermodesulfovibrionia bacterium | reverse complement strand
TGGCTTACGATCATATTTACCATCTCCTCTACGATATTTACATTGCTCAGTTCTAAGAATCCCTGTGCGATTGTTGCGAAACCTTCTGTTCCGGGAGAACCCAACAGCGGGTCACCTGATGCAGCAGTGGGAGTGAGTAAGTTCCTCCCTTTAGCCTGGAGCCCGCCAGGATTGATGAATCTTGCAAGCTCCATCTGTCCTATCTCTGTTGGTGTTGAGCTCCCGGATTGAAGCACCGTGAACTTCCCGTCTGAGCTCACGGTTATGTTCATTGTATCTGCAGGAACTGTTATGTTCGGTTCCAGGGGATATCCATCGGAGTTCACAATGCGCCCTTCGCTATCAAGCTTAAAGGCTCCTGCTCTTGTATATGCGATTGTTCCGTCAGGCATCATAATCTGAAAGAATCCGTCCCCCTCAAGAACCAGGTCGAGACTATTGCCTGTGCTCGCAAAGTCTCCCTGCAGGAACAGCTTCTGTACTGCAACAGGTCTTACACCAAGGCCTATTTGAATGCCTGATGGTATCTGAGACCCCTCAGCGGATGTTGCACCAGGTGTTTTCAAATCCTGATAGAAGAGATCCTGAAAATCAGACCTGCTTTTCTTGAATCCAACAGTATTCACATTGGCAAGGTTATTCGCAATGACATCGATATTGAGTTTCTGTGCTTCCATCCCTGTTGCTGCTATATATAACGATCTAAGCATGTCATCCCTCCTCTTGAAAGACAGATGTTATATTCAAAGGGCAAACATACCTTTCAAGTAAGTTGCCGTCATTTATATCTTTGCGATTTCATTTGTTGCTTTTCCCTGTGCATCGTCAAAGAATTGGATAGCTTTCTGAAATGACTCAAACTCTCTGAACATTTCGATCATGAGGACCATTTCTTTTACAATCTCAACGTTTGACTTCTCTAAATATCCCTGTTTGATAACTCCCTTTGTTTGAGAAGGATTACCTTTGAAAAAAAAGATGTCACCACCTGCCTTTGTCAGATTTTCTGACTGCTGAAAATCCACGATCTTGAGGGAATCTACCTTTTCTCCATTCACGGACACCTCGCCTGACTCATTGATCTGTAACGCTCCGTCAGGCAACTGTATCGGACCCTTTTCTCCCAAAACCTTTATGTTGTTCTGGGTGGTTAGATATCCTTCACCGTTTTTTTTCAGATCGCCTCTTCTCGTGCAACGGTTCCCCTCCAAGGAAATGAATCCTTTCCCCTCGATTGCGATATCAAGAAGACTGCCGGTTTTCATCAGATTACCGACAGAGAGGTCAGTCATGAATGTTGAGATGTCGCTCATAGCCCTTCCGTCAGGCGCATCACTAAAGGCATCCTGGGGAATGAGGTAGTCCTTGAATGTGATCTGGTCCTTCTTGTAGCCTATAGTATCTGCGTTTGCAAGATTCTGCGAAATGACCTCCATTTGCGTATGCTTCAACACTGCGCCCGATAATGCAATGTAAATTCCTTTATACATGCTTCAAGGATTAGCAAAGTTGATGCCAAAAAAGCGACTGCGCTCAATCGCCTGTGTATACCTATAGCGCGCAGATTACTGCTGATACGGTAGATTTTTGGTAGGAAAAAATTTCCTTTTTGGTAAGAGTTGCCTAATGAAAGTTAGGTCTTGCTCTATTACGGCAATTCCTTGACTACTTTGTCAGCAAGCCAACCTTTCTTCCCATCCGAGGTCACGACCTTATACCACTTTTTACCGGCGTCATCGGTAGATTCCTCCTTTATCTCAAAAACAACGCCTTTCGAAACCCATGTAAGAGGCTGGGAATCCAGTGAAGGGTTTGACCTTATGGTAGCATTCTCCGTAGCGACCGTAATTGTCTTTTTCAGTTCTTTCTGTTCAATCACTTTTGCAGTCCGGGGTTCGGACTGTTGAGTTTCCCGCTGCCTTGGGAGGGGCATTTGCTTGCCCGCCTGCATGTTTGAGGGGATGTCATATTTTTGTCGAATCAAGTCAAGAGCCTTTGATTTCTCCACCTCTGAATTTTCCTGCTGGACGTTCTTCGGTTGCTCAACATTAAGGGGTTTTGACGGTATATTATTCCTTTGCACAAACACGACGTATAAAATGATCAGACCAATGAGTACGGGCGCAGCCACAAAGAGCAATCTTCGAGATGGTATCTTGCAGGTATTTTTAGCCACCTGTGGTTCTTTGACGTAAATTTTTTTGTCCTGTTGGGTCTCAAGTGCGCCGTCAGAAACGCTTTCATCAGCTTTCTTGAGGTTCAGAATAAGCTCTACCTCTCCGACAGGCATACCGAGGACACCTGCAATTTCTTGAATGTTCAGTCCCTTCTTCTTAAGGGAGATGACAGCAAGCCCGTTATCGACATCCGCCAAAGGTGTTTCAAGGGGAACTCCCTCTTGACCGAGCTTTCTCAAGGCAATGATCTTTTCATCAACTGAAGCCTCGAGAGCCCTCAAGACTTCGATCTTTTTCTCAATCCTTTCAAACAGCTTGTCTGAGATTTCTTTTATTTCGGCAAGTTCCAAAAGGAGGAGACTTTTCTCTTTACTTGTTTTTCCTTTGGGTCTTGACTTGGAAGTCTTCTTGTGCCCTTTTTCTTTTAATTCAAGAAATTGCTCATCCATGTCACACTTTGATATCTATTTTCCCTGATTCTCTTTTCTGTTCTCTCTTCTTCTGTTGTTTTGGCTTTTTCCGGGAAGGTAACCCCTCATTAGTGCCCTTCTTTATTGCCGGCGTCTCATAAATCCTCTTTAAAGGGTCCACAGGCATTTAGAATTCCAGATACAATGATATCAATGTTTTACGATTGGAAGCTTGCATGAGAAGAAACCTAACCTCTCATTAAGACTGTCATCATTATACAATAATTCCCTTAGAAAGAGAACCTATACTTAATGGCGACTAAAAGGATGTGAACGACGGTTATCGAAGCTTCAGTTTGTTTTCTCCAATCCAAGTATTTGCTCAGGTAGTCAAAGTATTGACAATAAAGGCTGTTGATGTGGGGAAAATGGCAGTCTTAGAGGGATTTAAAAAACTGCTCAATCTCAGGCTTTGCAGCACAAAACTTTTCGCCGACCGAAAAGATATCGTCGTCTGTCAATGAATATTCGAAAATGATCACCTCATGTTCCGCTTTCCATGTGCTGTCATTTTCTCTTTTAGGACTGTACCTACTACAGAGTGCTTCAGCAAGAGAAACAATAGAAACGGAATCTCTATAGAGTGTCGAATGTGACGATTTATGGTGAAATTGAATTGCCGAAATGATTTCCGGAGGCAAGCCGCTTTCAAATGCAAACCATGCTCCTGCCTCTGCGTGGGTGCATCCGAAAAGTTCTTTTTCCTTTTCCAATTTGTCATCTGCAGATTCGATTTCAAGGAAATCTTTGAAGTTCATTTTGTAAAAGATAATCCTTCCAATGTCATGAAGTAAGCCTGCGAGGAAGCATTCTCTGGGAGATGTCATAGGTATGACTTCTGAAAGGGCTTCAGCAAAGAGGGCGACCTCATACCCGTGAACCCACAGGTTTTTAATATCGAATGCGCTATGAACAGGGAAAACATTCATAACGGTCATTCCGATCGCCATAGATTTTATTTTGTTGAAGCCGAGGAACATAATGGCCTGCCCGATGTCCTTTATTTCGCCGGAGTGACCAAAGAACGTAGAATTTGCTACCCGTAAAACCTTCTCCGCCAGTGCCTGGTCGTGGGAGATTAACTTATAGAGGTCCTTTGTTGATGAATCCTCATCCTGGACAACAGACACTATCCTTCCCAGAAGAACCGGGATAGTGGGAAGTTCTTTCAGGCCCTTGATGAAACCCTTTACTTTGGCAGATTCTACCACATTCTTATGCTTTCATTGCACTTTCTTCCTGTAATCGTACAACCCTTTCTACATCGTTCAACCTTTGGCAGATCAGATTATGAAGACTTTTGACCACTTATAGCATATATCGGAATTTTGAGAAAATTCTTTAGACAAAGGTAAGGGAACCAAGCCTGGCTCTCAGTCTCATGAGCGCCTGATTGTGCAACTGACATATCCGCCCTTCCGTTAAGTTCAGCGCTTTGCCTATCTCCTTCATGGTCATTTCCTCCCAGTAATAAAGGGAGAGGATGACCTTCTCTCTCTCCGGCAGCTTACCGACGAGGTCTGCAAGCAGCTCCTTTTTTTTGTTATCCTCGTAGAGTTCCAGAGGAGTCTTCATATTAGGGTCAGGGATGCTCTCTTCAAGATCAAAACCGCATTCACCGCCCATCTTTTTGCTGAACTCTTCAAACCGTAACATGATTCCGCTATGGGCACTCTGGAGAATTTTGTAGTACTCGTCAAGGGTAATATTCAGCTTCTGCGCTACTTCTTCAGCCTCCGGCAGCCTCCCTTTTTCTCTCTCTATGTCCAGATATGCTTTTTCAACGGAGGCTATCTTCTTCTTCATGGATTTTGGTACCCACTCATGTGCCCTGAGTTCGTCAAGCATCGCTCCTTTGATCCTGTATTCCGCAAAGGTGTTTATTTTTCCTTCCTCTTCTCTGTACCGGCTCAGAGCATCCAAGAGACCCACAATTCCGACACTCATAAGGTCGTCCACAGTAAGTTGCGGAGTAAGCCTCCATGCGAGTCTGTACGCGGTGTATTTTATGAACGGCAGGAAGTCTTTAACAATCTGTTCTTTTTCTTCTTCGCTGAACTCTTTGTTATTCCGTATCATCTCTTACTGCGAAAGACCAGGGGAGACAGCCAGCAAATTTCCTATGAAAAACTGAAGTGTCCCTTTGACCTTGTTATTTGTAGCGAGGACTCTTGTTGCGATTTCGTGAATCTGTCTCGCTGCGAGGCCATTTGGGTAGATATCAACAAAGGCCCTCTGTGCCCTCACTGCTTCCTGAACATGTGCATCACAAGGTATATATCCGAGGTAATCGAGAGATATATTTAGAAACCTCTCCGTTGCAAGAGAAAGCCTGCTGAAGACCTCGAACCCCTCATGAGAATTCCTTACGGAATTTACGATGATGGAAAATTCTTTTTCCTGATACCTGGTACAGAGGACTTTAATCAATGCGTAGGCATCTGTCAGGGAAGTTGGTTCTTGTGATGTGACTATGACGATTTCCTGTGCCGCAATGCAGAAGAATGCAACGTTCTCCGAGATGCCCGGGGCTGTATCGATAAGCAAGACATCGACATCGCTGTCGAAGGAATCAAATTCTTCCAATATCCTTAATCTCTGGAATTCATCCAGGGCCGTCAATTCTTGAATGCCGGAACCTGCGGGGAGGATCTTTATCCCCTTTGGACCATCAATTAGGATGTCCCGCAGTCTCATCTCACCATTCAATACATGCTGGATCGTGTATCGTGGTGCCACATTCAACAGAACATCGATACTGCTCAGTCCGAGGTCGGCGTCCATGATGATCACGTCTTTACCAAGTTTCTTTATAGCGATTGCAAGATTCGCAACTACATTGGTTTTTCCGACACCGCCTTTCCCGCTTGTGACGGCAATTGTCTTCACATATTTTTTCTTTTCCTGTTTGTCTTTTAACATTCGTAATGCCCTTTCTTTAGAATGAGATTTGTGAACTTCTTCACGGTTACGAATTCGATGTCATCCGGAACCTTCTGGCCTGTTGTAATGTATGCGACGGGCTTTTGGGAGGTGAGGAGAAAGTTATAGAGTGAACCAAAGTGTACGGCTTCGTCAACCTTTGTAAAAGCAACGCAGTTGACGGGAAGTCTGCTGTAATGTCGATAGGCTTCTGCCATGAATTCATCATCACAGCTTGCGCTCATGAGAAGATGAATTTCGAGAGGGAATCCGAGTTGGGATATCTCAAGGAGATCATTGATATACAATTCATCCCTCGGATTTCTTCCTGAGGTATCAATAAAGATGATATCCCTGCTCTGTGCAAAATGTACGAGATTCTTTTTCAGTTCTCTGACGCCGGTAACAGTCGCGAAGGGTATGCCCATGATCTTCGCATATATCCTCACTTGTTCAACAGCTCCGATTCTGTATGTATCAAGACTCGTGATCGCCACCTTTTTCCCATCCCGTAAAGCATGGGCTGAGAGCTTCGCCATCGTCGTTGTTTTTCCAACACCGGTCGGACCTATGAACATGACAGCTTGTTTACATTCCAAACGGTCTCGCGATCCGGGTGAAAATTCGTCCGATGTATTCCATGCCTTTATTTTTATATCAGCTGATAATAAAGACGGGATATCATTCAAATCGTTGGCATTTTCACAAAGCCGAAGTGCAAACTCCTCTCTTACTGAGCGGTCCGTGAGAAAGCGGAATATCATCTTCTTGTTCGCCGGCAGCGGCGTCTCAAATCCGCAGTCTTTCACGGCCGCCAGCATCTCTGAGAGATTTCCCATCCCTTGTCTTATCTCGTCAGTGAGTGTCTTCTTGAGGTATTCCAGTTCTCCTGAAAGAAGAGGGGGCTTACCTGTACCGGGAGACAAAGGATGGCCATAATTTCCTGCTATTGCACCGGTTTTCTGCGACGCCCCGTTGTGCCCTTTTCCGGCATTTCTTTTTTCACGGCTATTCTTGGACTTCTTGGCGCTCATCTCATAATCGACAGCTGCTGTGATCTCTACAAAGGATCTGATACCTTTCTTTTCTTCTGTCGATAATATGATTGCGTCCTCGCTGAACTCTTTCTTCACTAATTCCAGCGCTTCGGTAAATGTCTTTGCTTTAAACTTCTTAATCTTCATATCTCAACACCCCTGTAATAGAGAGTTTTACCGATGGTGATATTTCAGCATTTGAAAGAATGACCAGTGACGGGAGAAGCCTTTCAGTTATTTTTCTGAGAAATCTCCTGACCTGTGCAGAGCAGAGTATAACCGGATAAGCACCTTTCAGGGTATCGCTTGCAAGAGCCTGTTCCATAGCCTTGATCAACTTGCTTATAATGTCAGGGCTTATGACACCACCTGCCTCTGTGGCTTGTGATAGCTCCCTTTCAAACCGTGGATCAATCGTCATAACTTTCATATCACCGGCATGAGAAACGTATTGGTTGGTTATGAACCGGGATAGCGCCTGTCTTACATATTCTGTGAGAATCTCCGGATCCTTCGTGGCAGCCGAATAATCGAGAAGTGTTTCAAGTATGGTCACTTTGTCATTTATTGCCACCCTCTCTTTCAAGAGATTCTGGAATACCCGTTGTACATTGCCCAGGGTCAACTGGGCAGGAATAAGCTCATCAACAAGCTTTGGATAGTTCTTTGAGACATTGTCCAATAAGTTCTGCACTTCTGTTCTCGATAACAGTTCCCAGGCATGAGCCTTTATCATTTCCGTCAGATGTGTCGCAATTACAGTAGCAGGATCAACAACCATGTATCCTCTTACCTGAGCCTTCTCCGTTTCTTTATCGCTGATCCAGTAAGCGGGCAGACCAAAAGACGGCTCCTTCGTAGGTATTCCCTCTATCGGTTCTGCCTTCGCTGAAGAAACGGCGAGATAGTGGCCCATCATGACTTCACCTCTTCCGACCTCGATGCCCCTCATGAGAAAACTGTACTCATGCGGTCTGAGCTGCAAATTATCTTTTATATGTACAGCCGGAATGACAAAACCGAGATCATGAGCAAGTTGTCTTCGTATCGCCTTTATTTTATTGAGAAGTTCAGCCTTGTCAGACTCAACGAGCGGTATGAGTCCGTAACCAATCTCGAAGGTTAGAGGTTCGACTTCCATAAGAGTCTCAAGAGAAGGTTCCTGCATTACTGTCTCCGCCGCTTCCTCTTTTTCTTCAGCCACCGGTTTTGTCACAGCATACGCCAAAGCGCCGGATGCTGCCGAGAGAAGGAAAAATGGAATATGAGGAAGCCCCGGCACTAGGGCGAGGATGATCATTACTCCTGAAGCGGTTCCGAGGGTCTTCGGATTCAATAGGATCTGTTGTGAGATATCTTTCCCGAGGTCTGTTTCAACCCCCGCACGGCTCACAACAATACCGGCTGCTGTTGAAACGAGAAGCGCAGGCATCTGGGATACAAGGCCGTCACCGATCGTCAATATCGTAAATGTCTTTGCTGCCTCTGAAATAGTCATGCCTTTTTGAAGAGTTCCTATGATGAAACCAACTATAATATTGATGCCGGTTATAATTAACGCTGCAATGGCATCACCCCTGACAAACTTACTTGCGCCGTCCATGGCCCCGTAGAAATCAGCCTCCTGTGCAATGAAAGCCCGCCTTCTCTTTGCCTCTACTTCGTCAATGAGGCCTGAATTCAGGTCGGCATCGATCGCCATCTGCTTCCCCGGCATCGCATCAAGAGTAAACCGTGCTGCAACTTCTGCAATTCTTCCAGAACCTTTTGTGATGACTACGAAATTGACTACTATAAGAATTAGAAAGACCGTGAACCCTACCGCATAGTTTCCACCGACAACGAAACTGCCGAAAGATTTGATCACCTGACCCGCAGCATCTATACCTTCATTCCCCCTGAGGAGTATCAATCGTGTGGATGCCACATTCAGCGACAGTCTGTAAAGTGTTGTTATGAGAAGAATGGATGGAAATACTGAAAAGTCGAGTGGTTTCTTGATATATATACTGGTTATGATTATCACAATTGAGAGCGCTATGGAAAAGGACAGGAAGATATCAAGGAAGAAAGGAGGAATGGGGAGGATCATAACGCCTAAGATAGTCACTACGGCAGAAGCGACTATGATGTCTCCGCGCTGTCTTATCAGTCTAAGAAAGTTCATCTCTCAATAATCCTTATGCAATGCCCCTCAGTTGATAGATATAGGCAAGTATTTTTGCTACTGCCTTGTACAGTTCCTCGGGTATGAATGAATTGATTTTGAGCTTATAGAGGGCTTTTGCCAGTGGCTTATCCTCGACAATTGGAATACCATGTTTCCGGGCTGTTTCTTTTATTTTTTCTGCTATGAAACCGGCGCCTTTCCCAATGACCTTCGGTGCCGACATTTCATCTTTTTTATATCTCAAGGCAACGGCAATATGGGTTGGGTTCGTTATGACAACGGTCGCCTTTGGGACTTCCTGCATCATTCGTCTCCTTGCTATCTCTTTCTGGAGACTTTTGATCCGCGCTTTCATTAAAGGATCGCCTTCTGTTTCCCTATATTCTTCTCTTATCTCTTCCTTTGTCATTCTGAGAGTACGCTCAAAACTCCACCTCTCATGGAGGTAATCCATGGCTGCAAGTGCAAAAAAAAGCGTGAACGCATATATCACAGACTTGGCTATGAGACTGCCGGCAACTTCCTGTATCTGTATGACATCCATAGCAGATGTGAAAGGGAGAAGAGCGATCATTTTCTTCACGAGGTAGAAGAAAAGTACTCCACCCAAGGAAAACTTGAGAAGGCTCTTAAGCAATTCGACAAGTCCATGACTTGAAAAAATCCTTTTCAAGCCGCTCACGGGATTAAGCCTCTCTATGTCAAAACTCAGTGGCCGAACAAGAAATCCTCCCTGTACCGCCCCTGATACCAAGGCGAGACTGACGGAAAGTCCCAGAAAGGGCATTACCATTTTGAATGTTTCCGCAGCTGTAAGCTTCATAACAGCCACGGGGTCTCTTCCGTACCGGAGTCCGAGAAGATTCTCTATCAGGGCAGAAATCTCTTTGATAAAAGTGTTGCCTGCAAAATAGAAGACGAGGATTATTCCTGCCATCGCAGCCAATGAAATGATTTCACGGCTTCTTGCAGTCTGGCCCTTCTCCTTGGCCTTTTGTCGTTTCCGGGGTGTTGCCTGCTCTGTTCTTTCGTCATATTCCGGCATGACTATCCTCTCGCTATGGCGATAATCCTTATCATTTCGTCTTTAATACCGTCCAGATACCCGCCGATAACGTGGGTAAAAACGGGAATGCCCATGAGCATTACAACAAATCCGACAAAAATGTATATTGGATATCCAATGAAAAAAATATTCATCTGGGGAGCGGCCTTATAGATAAATCCAAGAAGCAGACTCGAAATAAGCATGGCTATAACGACAGGCGCACTGATCTTTAATGCAATAAGAAAGATTTTCCCGCTCACCGATATAACTTCAGGGAGGAGATCCTTCATATTTATATGTCCCCCGGGAAGCCATTCATAACTCTTGACAAGAACATAAATGAGATCATGATGGGCATCCATGGCAAGGAAGATGAGCACAGCTATCATTCCATAGAGCCTTGCTATTTCAGTTGATTGACCAAATTCAGGATCAAAAATTGTGGCCATGGACAGCCCCATGGCATTGCTCACTACCTGACCGGCCATTTCCAC
>JBGPPR010000018.1:0-10593 GCA_041488675.1 Thermodesulfovibrionia bacterium | reverse complement strand
ATGAAAAAAATATTCTCTGACGCTACCGAAGAAGAAAAGAAAGATATGCCCCTTTATCCCATAGGGGTTGTAGCGGACATCATAGGGATTACTGATCAGACAATCCGGCTTTATGAAAAACATGGCCTTATAAAGCCTGCCAGAAGGAATAGAAACAGATTTTATTCAGAGAATGACTTGAGATGGATCCAATGCCTGAGAGACCTGATCCATAACAAGAAGATAAGCATTCAGGGGATCAAGAAACTGCTGGATTATGCACCCTGTTGGGAACTAACAGGGTGTCATAATGAGGGCAGGGAGAAATGTTCAGCATACATCGAAAGGGTTAAGCCATGCTGGGAATTGAATAGGGCCATCTGCAAGAATGGATCTTCCAGGCCATGTGAGGCTTGTGTTGTTTTCATATCTAAGAATCTCAAGAAAAAAAGCTAACAAAACTCCGCCATAACGCGCCCAAGTTTTTCTTCGATAATTTTTTGAATATCTCGCAGCGACCGTTCATCGTGTGCCTCAAACCTCATCACAAGTGCCGGCTGGGTATTTGAGGCCCTAATGAGTCCCCATCCATTACTGAAATGAATTCTTATACCATCAATATCAGTGAAGTGGTATCCTCTGAATTCTTCTTTCATCCTCTCGACAGCTCTAAACTTCACATCGTCTGGACATTCTACCCGTATCTCAGGCGTCGAAACACTCTTGGGAATACCACTGAGTAGCCGATTTATCGAATAGGGTTTGCCCATTTTAGAGAGTATCTCCAGGAGTCTCAGACTTGCGTATATGGCATCATCATACCCAAAGTACCTGTCGGCGAAAAACATGTGTCCACTCAATTCTCCACCGAGGGGAGCGCCTGTTTCCTTTACCTTATGTTTGATGAGTGAATGTCCTGTCTTCCACATCAGAGGAGTCCCCCCAAGTCTCTCTACCTCATCGTACATTATTTGGGAACACTTGACATCACCGACAAAAATTGGTTTCCCCTGAATACCTTCTGCTTTTCTCTGCTCGATGATATCCCGGGCAAAGATGATGAGCAGCATGTCACCCCATATCACCTCGCCTGTATCGCTGACAACTCCTATCCTGTCGGCATCCCCGTCATAGCCGATACCAAGGTGGGACCCTGACGATATAACTTCTGCAATAAGGTCCTTCAAATTCTCCATAATAACTGGGTCTGGATGATGGTTAGGAAAATTTCCGTCAGGACTGCAATAGAGTTCTATCACTTCACAGCCGAGTTTTCTCATGATCTGAGGCGCCACGAGGCCGGCCGTGCCGTTGCCGGCATCAACAACAACTTTTATCCCCTTAAGGGGCGGAAAACTGTTCCTGAGGTATTCCAGATACTCCGGTATGATCTCATAACCCTCGGCCCTACCTGTACCCCGGATGCGATCACCTTTTTCAGATATCCTTCTGATCTCTTGAATCTTTTCTCCGTACAGAGTTTCTTTATTTACACTGAGTTTAATGCCGTTAAATTCGGGAGGATTGTGACTTCCCGTAATCATTGCCCCTCCATCAACGGGAAGGTGAAAGAGAGAGAAATATTGTACCGGAGTTGGGCATAAACCGATGTCTACAATATCAACACCACTGGAAAGAAATCCCCGCGAGAGGGCTTTCAGCATAACAGAAGAACTTAGCCTCACGTCTCTCCCAATGCTAACCTTTATTTTTTCTTTCTTAAGCGTATTCTTCAGATAAACCGCAAAAGCCCTTCCTATCCTTTCGACAACTTCCTCTGTAAGGTCTTTCTTCCAAATCCCTCGAATGTCATACTCTCTGAAGATCGCAGAATTTATCATTCATCACTCTCACTTTTTCAGTCCGGTAATACGATTACCGTGAAAACTTTAATCAAAATTAGGATTTATCTGATCTTCCCTTATCTTCCAGGGAACGGTAGAAGGTGCGAATTGTTTTGGCTCTGTACCTTTCTGAAAATATTCCTTAAGCCCTGCTCCTTCATCCCTTGACAGGAGACCTGTTGCGGGGTCTATGGAGCAACTTACTATTCCCTCCTCAGGTGGGGAGAATTCTTGAGGATCACCCTTTACAGCATTCTTCATAAAAGAAACCCAGATGGGCGATGCAGCACGCGCCCCTGTCTCGAGAGGACCAAGAGGTCTCATGTCATCAAAACCGACCCAGACAGTGGCGACTAAATCTTTCGTATAACCTACAAACCATGCATCTCTGTAATCATTTGTTGTCCCTGTCTTTCCAGCAACAGGTCTTCCAAGCGCCTTCGCTCTCCACCCTGTCCCGTACCGCACAACATCTTCCATTATGGAGGTTATTAAGAATGCTGTCTGTGGACTGATAACCTCCTCTGCTTCCGGTTCATTGCTTTCGAGAACCCTACCTTTTGAGTCCGTGATGTATTTGATCGCGACAGGTTTTACTTTCATCCCATCACTTGCAAAAACAGTAAAGCATAAGGCAAGTTCCAGGGGAGTAACACTCATGGAACCCAATGAAATAGTAAGATCCCTCGGCATTTCACCCTGAAAACCTAATGTTCTTGCAAAATCTATAACGTTATTGACTCCCATTTTCTCAACCAGCTTAATGGTTACAACATTTCTTGAATACGCCAACGCCTCTCTCAGTCGTGTCGGCCCATAAAATTTATGGTCATAATTCTCCGGTTTCCACTCACCTTCTGACCTGCCAGGATAAGCCACAGGTTCATCCACAATAATACTTGCCGGCGTAAAGCCATGGTCTATTGCGGATGCATAGATAATGGGTTTGAATGCAGAGCCTGGCTGGCGCCTCGCATAGAGCGCCCTGTTGTATTCACTCTTTGCAAAATCATACCCTCCGATGATTACCCTGATGTAACCGGTATTCGGCTCAATAGCCACAACGGCTCCTTCTACCTCCGGCTCCTGCTCCAGAGAGAGTTGAATATTGCGGTCTTTGATTGATTTAATACCAACCTTTATAACATCACCGGGTTTCAGGATCTTCGTTAACCTGAAATCTTTTAAAAACCTGCCTGTACTTGCCTTTGGATCGATTACCTTGGATGCCCATTTTGCATCTTCAAGAGAAAGCCTCCCAACGATACCTCTTGTCTTTATCAGGGCTTCCTTTTCAGTAACTGTAAGAACAAGCCCAGAGGATATATCTCCCGGATTTGTAATTACCGGATTTATCAGTTCCTTGCTTTTCAATTCTGATTTTACGTCAATATCTTTTCTATGTTCCACAGGACCTCGCCATCCCTTCCTTTTGTCAAGTTCCCTGAGGCCTTGCCGTAGTGCCTTTGCCGCAGATGATTGCGCATTCCGATCCAAGGTGGTATACGCCCTTAATCCCCCGCGATATACGGATTCTTCGCCGTATTTGTCTTCAAGATATTTTCTCACGTACTCGATGAAGTAGTTGTTCGCCTCCATCCCCGCCCTGGCGCTCGAAAGAAAAATCGGCCGTTTCAGCGCGTTCTCTTTCTCAGACCGTTTGATATACCCTTCATCCTCCATTCTCGCCAGAACAAGCTGTTGCCGGTCTTTCGCCTTTGTAAGATCGTTATATGGAGAATACGTTGCCGGTGCCTTTATGAGCCCTGCAAGAAGTGCAACCTCAGAGAGCGATATATCCTGAACTGATTTTCCAAAATATATCCTTGAAGCCATCTCAACGCCATAAGCACCATGACCGAAATAGATTTTATTCAAATAGAGTTCAAGGATTTCCCTCTTATCAAAATTCCTTTCCATTTTGATTGCTAATGCTGCCTCTCTGAGCTTTCTCGTTAAGGTCTTCTCCGGGGTTAGAAACATTACCTTGGCAAGCTGCTGTGTTATTGTACTTCCGCCTTCTTTCAACCCTATAGAGACGATGTCTTTCAGGAGAGCTCTTCCAATTGCAATGTAATCTATTCCTTTGTGTTTCCAGAACCTTGAATCTTCCACAGCTATGACTGCGTTGACCATCTGCACTGGAATCTTATTGATGGGTACGAAGATACCCTTTTCAACCTTTAGCTCCCCAACGAGTACGTCATCATCAGCGTAAATCTTCGTACCTTCTACAGGCCTGTACTGCTTTAGTTCTTCGAGGCCGGGTATTCCTTTCTGTATAGCAAAATACCCTCCGGCAGAGGCGCCAAGGATGATCGAAAGGACTATGAGAAGTACAATGAATTTAAGCTTCATTTTTGAATTATAACGTCATGAATGAGTTCTGTCAAAAGAACAGGGAGCAAGACGTTTGATGAAACCTGACTGTTGGACAGGGTTAAGCCAACAAAAGGGGCGTACTTGTATACGCCCCTTTTGTTAAATCCTATCCCTATCTTTATATCTTTTAATACATTTAATACATTTCTCCACCCATGCCGCCAGGCATCTTCGGAGCCTTTTCCTCCTCAGGATAGTCAGTAACCATAACAGCGGTCGTCAGCATCAAGGCTGCTACGGAAGAAGCATTTTGGAGGGCATATCGTGTAACTTTTGTGGGATCAATAATGCCCGCTTTTATCATATCTACATATTCTTCGCGATCAGCATCAAAGCCGTAATTTATTTCTTTTGAGTGTTTCACCTTTTCGACCACCACAGAACCCTCAAGGCCTGCATTATTGACAATCTGTTTAATTGGTTCCTCCAGTGCCTTTCTTACCGTTTCGACACCTACCTGCTGGTCTTCTTCTTCCAGTTTCAGTGCTTTGAGTGCAGGAAGACATCTCAGAAATGCAACTCCTCCACCTGGAACGATACCCTCTTCAACAGCAGCCCTTGTTGCATTCAGTGCATCTTCAACGCGTGCCTTCTTTTCCTTCATTTCTGTTTCCGTTGCGGCACCGACATTGATGACGGCAACGCCGCCGACAAGCTTTGCAAGCCTTTCCTGAAGCTTCTCCCGATCATAATCTGAAGTTGTCTCTTCGACCTGTGCTTTGATCTGCTTGACCCTTCCTTCGATCTTTGCATGATCTCCCGCGCCTTCTACGATCGTTGTGTTTTCTTTATCTACATTGATTTTCTTTGCCCTTCCAAGATCAGTAATCTTGATGTTCTCAAGCTTTATGCCAAGGTCTTCTGATATCATTGTCCCGCCGGTAAGGACTGCGATGTCCTCGAGCATCGCCTTGCGCCTTTCGCCAAAACCTGGTGCCTTCACAGCGGAAACCTGAAGGGTACCACGGAGCTTATTCACGACGAGTGTTGCGAGGGCCTCACCCTCTACTTCCTCAGCAATGATCAATAGCGGTTTCCCCATCTTGGCAATCTGCTCGAGTATGGGGAGTAAATCTTTCATGCTTGAGATCTTTTTTTCATGGATAAGAATGAATACATCTTCGAGGGTGCATGTCATCCTTTCGGGATCGGTTATAAAATACGGAGATATATAACCCCTGTCGAACTGCATGCCTTCAACAACATCGAGGGTAGTCTGCATACTTTTTGCTTCTTCGACAGTGATTACACCGTCCTTACCGACTTTGTCCATTGCCTCTGCAATGAGATCTCCGATGGATGGATCATTGTTTGCTGAGATGGTGCCGACCTGGGCAATCTCCTTCTTCTCTTGAACGGGTTTGCTGAGTTTTTTGAGCTCTTCGATAACCACTTCCACAGCCTTCTCGATCCCCCTCTTGATGTCCATAGGGTTTGCGCCTGCAGCAACATTCTTGATCCCTTCTCTGTAAATGGCATGTGCAAGAACCGTTGCTGTTGTTGTCCCGTCACCTGCGACATCCGATGTCTTTGAGGCAACCTCTCTTACAAGCTGGGCGCCCATGTTTTCCCAGGGGTCCCTCAGTTCAATTTCCTTGGCAACGGTGACACCGTCCTTTGTTATCGTGGGAGCACCAAATTTCTTATCGAGTATTGCATTCCTTCCCCTTGGGCCGAGTGTTGCCTTTACTGCATCAGTAAGCATACTTACCCCTCTGAGAATTGCGTTTCTTGCTGCGTCATCAAAAAGAAGCTGTTTAGCCGCCATTTGTAATCCTCCTTATTCGTAATTCGTATAAAATTTTTAGCCTTCAAGTATGCCCAAGATATCTTCTTCTCTGACAATGAGGTATTCCTCTTTATCAATCATTATCTTGGAGCCTGAATACTTGTCAAAAAGTATCGTATCGCCGACCTTGACTTCCATTGGCTGAAGTTTGCCATCGTCCGTTACTCTCCCGGGTCCGACTGCAACAACTGTTCCCTGCTGCGGCTTTTCCTTAGCCGTATCAGGAATGTAAAGACCTCCTGATGTCTTCTCTTCTTCCGAAGAATACCTCACAAATACTCTGTCTCTAAGCGGTTTGAATTTCATGTCCATCGCTCCTTTCTTTATAGATTTTTTTGTTATGGTTTTGAGGTTTATTAGCACTCAACAAAAGAGAGTGCTAATAATATACTTTATTACGGGGAAGGGAAAGCAAGTATTCCAAAAGATTAATAATCAAGAAAAACTCTCAATAAGTTGATTTATTATTAAATATCTTCACATTATTAAAAATATTATCCATTTTTAAAGGGAGAGGTTATTTCCCACCATCAGATTTTTCGATAATATCCGCAAAATCCGCTATAGAAAACCCTCATCGAGTCTTGAACTCTCTGATCCTCCAATTTGTTCCTTAATTCATGTCTCTTATTTCGTTAATTTTCTCTATAAGGAGTTCTGGAATTCGATTATCTTTTATACAGAGGCGTGCCTCGCAAGAAGATGGGGATTCTCCGTGTATCTCTTCATGTGCTGAGGCTACAAATATAAACTTCGTCTCTTTTATTTTAGTCCTTGTCTTTACCCTCCTGCAGACCTCAAAGCCATTGATTTTCGGAAGGTTTCCTTCAATAACAATAAGGAAAGGGGACTCTTTGATTATCTTTACGATTGCAGCTATCCCATCAGAAGATGTAACCGTCTGATAACCGTTTTCATCTAAAAGAGAAGTTATCTCATCCATGACAGTCGGATCTGAATGTGCAACGAGGATCTTACCCTCATTGATTCTTTTTATTGATAAAACTATGGATTTTTTCAGAACAAAGACTCTATAGCACTTGGGGCATTTAAACATCGATGCTCTTATTGCGTGTTTTACTCCATTAATCCTCAGTTTTCTCTTGCAGCCAGGGCAGATTACCACCACCTCTTTACTCTCCTTGGCAACCAGAGTTTTATCGTCAGGAGACCTACAAGGAATCCCCCTATATGGGCAAACCATGCAATGCCTCCTTCTCGAGCAAACCCTGTGCTTACTACGCCATTGATAATCTGTATAATGGCCCAGAATCCAATAACAACGAGAGCTGGTATCCTCACCACGGTCACAAAGAAACCTAAAAATACAAGGGTGTGCACCATTGCTCTGGGGAAAAGGAGCAGATAGGCCCCGAGTATCCCTGAAATAGCACCGCTTGCGCCGATCATGGGGATGCGGGAGTGGGGATCTGACAGCGCGTTGGCATAGGCAGAAACAATTCCGCAGAAGATATAGAAAAAGACAAACCGTGAATGGCCTAATTTGTCTTCAATGTTGTTGCCGAATATCCACAAATACAACATATTTCCTGCAATGTGAAAAAGACCTCCGTGCATGAACATGGCGGAGAAAACTGTGAGTACCGGATGGATCGGCTGTGCCTTATCAAAGGTCAAGATGTAATGGGGGATGGCGCCGTAAGTATAGGCGACCTTCTCCATACCCGATGGAGATGTGACCTCATATAAGAATACAAGTACGTTGAGTACGATAATTCCAACGGTAACATAAGGTGTAGTGCCCGTTGGATTATCGTCTTTATAGGGGATCACTTGTTTCTACCTTATTTTCCTTATTTTCCTTTCTGTTGTTCTCCTCATGTTGATTTACCAAGGCGTGCGAAGTGCAAGATATTACGGAACATACCAGATTATACTTGAGGGTACAATTGGTGTCAAAAGCAAAACTTCTTACTTGCATTTCGCACTTGGATATGCTAAAGTCATCCCGATTATCAAGGCTCTATCTGTAAATCCATAAAACGTATGGGGGTCATAATGGGTGCCAGAAAAGATATCCTTATAGTACTGTTTTTTGTCTCCATGATTTTTCCTCTCTATCCCTGTGCTGCAAACGGTGCTCTATCAGACGAGGCAAAGGTCTGCCTGACCTGCCACGCAAATAGTGGAATGTATAAGCCTTTGGAGAGCAAGGAGGTCCTGTCTCTTTTTATAGATAAGAATGACTTCGCTATCTCTGCACATAGCAGTATTGGCTGCAATAGCTGCCATACCGGCTATATGGCAGCCCATATGCAAAAAAAGAAGGAGATTAAGAGCAGGAAGGAGTATACCAGGAATGCTTCTCAGATATGCTCGATGTGCCACCCCGATGACCAGCTTAAGAAAATCCCCATACATAGTCCCTTGATGAAACAGGCTTTATGTGTCGAGTGTCACGGGTCGCATTACATAAAAAAGACGCAAGACTGGAAGAAAGGCATCAGTGAAACTCAATATTGTCTTTCATGCCATAAACAGAGCATTAGTAAGACCCTGAGCAGTGGCGAAGCATTATCCCTTTTCGTAAATGAATCGGATTATAAGGCATCTGTCCATGGAAAGCTCGAATGCAGTGCCTGCCACACAGACTTTTCGAAGACGAAACACCCGGTGAGAACTATCAAGAACAGGAGGGAATATACTGCCCTTAGTACAAAATCATGTTCAACATGTCACACAGATGCGCAATTAAGAAAAAGCCCCGTCCATAGTTCTTTATTGGCAACAGCGTCATGTGTTGAATGTCATGGTTCCCATGCAATAAAAAGTATCGTAGCTCAAAAAGCAGGCGCCCCGGAAAATCAGTACTGTCTCTCCTGTCATAAGGGTAAACTCAGCATGTCCTTAAGGGATGGTGGGTCCCTCTCTGTTTTTGTAGACGACTCCTCGCTGAAGAGCTCTGTTCATGGAAAGCTGCGTTGTACTGAATGTCATGCTGATTTTTCGAAAAATAAACACCCGGTAAGGGTTTTCTTGAGCAGGCGTGATTATTCTATAGTCGCTTCAGATCTGTGCGGGAAATGTCACTCGGATGCAAATACGAAATACAAGAATAGTATCCATCATGCCTTGATCAGAAGTGCCAACGTTATGGCGCCTGCGTGCAGCGATTGCCATGGTTCTCATGCAGTAAGAAAGGCTGGAAAAGATCTCGGCTTCGTATCTTGCAATAGGTGTCATCAAGATATGAAGAGTTCCTATGAAGAGAGTGTTCATAACAAAGCAAGGATGAAGGGAGATACGAATGCTCCTGCTTGTACATCCTGCCACAAGGCGCACGATGTTCAGAGCACGAAAATGACAGCGAAAATAAGAGATGCGTGCCTTGTATGTCATAAGAATGTACAGGACAAGCACGAAAAATGGTTATACAATCCACCCTTAAAACTTCGCACCTTCACGGAGCTCCACTTTAATACAGTAGCCTGTGCTGCGTGCCACGCCCCTTCTGCCGGACGTGGAATTTATCTCACTCTCTACGACTCGAAAACAGGGAAACCCCTCCCTGAGGAAGAATTATTAAAACTCCTTGATACAGATCCTTCCGGATTAGGAGCAAAAATAGATACAAATGGGGATGGTATTATCGATTCTTCTGAGGTTTGGAACCTGTTCAAAAATTTATACACAAAAGGCATAAGAACAAGCCTTCTTGGAAAGATGGATGTCAGCACGGCAACAGAAGCACACAACATCGCCGACAAAACAAAGGCTGTAAAAGATTGCGGAACCTGTCATAACCCGAATTCTCCATTCTTTAAAGAGGTCTTTCTTGTTATTCGGAAGGCTGATGGAAGACCGATAGTTTTCAATGCAGAACAAGATGTGCTGGGGAAAGATTTGGATTCTGTCTATACAATCGTGCCAACGAGAAAATTCTATGTTCTTGGCAGCACAAACCTAAAGCTTTGGGACATCCTCTTTATTGTTGCTTTGATCGGTGGAATAGCAGTCCCGATAGGCCATCTCAGCTTGAGAATAATCACTTCACCCCTCAGGTCACTACGAAGGATGAAAAAGGGAGGTAAGAAATGAAAACAATATATCTTCATCCTCTACCGATTCGAATCTGGCACTGGGTAAATGCAGTAGCATTCATTATCTTGATTGTTACAGGCGCTCAAGTCAGGTTCGGCAATGTCCTCCATCTATTTTCCTTTGAGACAGCCGTGAATATCCATAGTTGGACCGGTTTTATTCTCATTGCAAATTTCTTTATATGGCTTGTCTATTACCTCGGAACGCGAAATATAAAAATATATATTCCCCCTTTACACCATCCGGTTGAGTTCGCAAAGAAAGCCATACGGCAGGCAAAATTCTATGGTTTCGGCATCATGGTTGGAGATCATAATCCCCACCATTCCACACCGGACAATAAGTTCAACCCTATGCAACAGGTCTCTTATCTCATGATCATGGTGCTCCTTATTCCTCTTCAACTCATTACAGGGCTACTCCACTGGGATCCCAAACTCATTTCTCCCGTCATAAACCTGGTCGGCGGGATACAGGTAATAGATATATTTCATGTGCTTCTCTGGATATACTTTAGTGCTTTTATCATCGTCCATT
>JBGPPR010000017.1:0-10601 GCA_041488675.1 Thermodesulfovibrionia bacterium | reverse complement strand
GTAATTCATACCTAACGATGGAGATGAGATTGTAACGGATACACCTGCGATCCTCATTTTCCTCTCCCTTACTTTTGTCAGCCCAGTTTCATCTGAAGGTGAAGGACGTCTTCCCAATCATACACTTTTTTCTATTCACGGGGTAAATTCACCTCTTTATCCTACAAAATTGTTAACGTTACAAAATTGTCGTATGGTTTCTTTATAAGAATCCTGAAAAATCAATATCTTTCATCTGGCACGGTTTTAGACATATACAGATCAGATGCATCAGATGAAATCCTTAAAGGACAAAGTCGTGGACATTGAGAAAGAGGCGATCATTAATGCCTTGAAAGAGTGTAACTGGGTTATGGCAAAGGCAGCAAGAGAACTCGGTATTACCGAGAGAATGATCGGGTACAAAATGAAAAAGTATGGAATCAGGAGATGGAGAATGAACAATGTCAATGAGCCTGGAAAAAACAAAAACACTGGAGAAAAAGAGATTATGAAGAGTGTTAAGGTTCTAATTTTGTTATTGAGCTTACTACTAAGCACGTATTTTGTGAATACTCTCTATGCAGAGGAAACAGGGATCACCGGAAGTGCATCGGTTGGTATATTCAACCGTTACATCTTCAGAGGCTATGAACTCAGTAGTGACAGTATTGTCATTCAACCTGCCCTCAGTGTTTCCTATAAGGGTTTTTCAGCAGCTTTCTGGGGAAATATAGACAGCGATGAACACCCGACACAATCATTTGTACCGGACAGAGAGGGCCACAAGAGTTTTAACGAGACAGACCTCACGCTGAGCTATACGTATTCTATTGAAAAGCTCTCAATGACGGGTGGATACATTTACTATGGAACAAAGTATGCCCAGGAAACAGAGGAGATTTTTCTGAGTGCGAGTTATGACATTGTCACAAAACCGACATTGACAGTTTATCGTGATATTACCGCATATCCTGGTACATACATAAATCTCTATCTGTCCCACTCGGCAAAGATTTATAAAGATATCTCTTTGGACCTCGGTGCATCGGCAAGTTATTTTGTCGGAGACGACGGTTACTGGAAAACCTACGACTCGGCGACCGGTGACTACACAGGGGAAAAATATAGCGCTTTCCATGATGGTATGGTAAAGGCCGGCTTTACAATACCTTTGGCAAAGAACTTTTCGGTCCAACCCGTTGCCCAGTATTGGTTTCCTCTTTCAAGCAAGGCGGAAAGAGTTATAGATGGCAACCCTTATAACCCTAATGGGCAGCTTGACGATACCTTTGTGTGGGGCGTAAACATAACCTTTACCTTGTGAAGAACCCTGCGGCAGAAACCGCAGGGCGTAAAAACGTAAAAGTTAAAAAAAAGACTATCCCCTCTCTTGAGGGGAGGGTTAGGGGAGGGTGAAAAAAAGAAGTTACCACCACCCTCTCCCTAACCCTCCCCCCTCAAGGGGGAGGGAACTATAAGGTAACCCTGTGGCAAGACCACAGGGAGTTACAACTCATTAAACTCTTTTAAAAAATTTGATGGAGGTAGACATGAAAAGATTCTTGAGCATATTGATAATAATTGGTGCACTAAGTTTTGCAGGTATATTGTTTGCTGAAGAACAGCAGGCAACTCCGCCTGCTCCAGCAGCGACTGTGAGATCAGAGGCACCGAAGATTGATACCGGTGACACTGCATGGATGATTGTTGCTACTGCGTTTGTAATGCTCATGACGCTTCCCGGTCTTGCGCTATTTTATGGTGGGCTGGCAAAACGCAAAGACAGTCTCAACACTATGGCTATGTCGTTCGTAACTTACTGCATTGTGAGTTTTCTCTGGGTTCTCTACGGATTCACCTTTGCCTTTGGAACGGATATCGGGGGTATTATCGGGAGTGCAGAAAAGCTGCTTCTCTCAGGTGTCGGAACCAACAGCATTAATGACCTGGCAAAGACGATCCCGGAGTATGTGTATGTGGTATACCAGCTGACCTTTGCAGCGATAACGGTTGCCCTTGCCAGTGGCGCCTATATTGAGAGGATGAAATTTTCAGCATGGGTGCTGTTTTCCATCCTCTGGATGACCCTTGTCTACGTACCTATAGCCCATTGGGTATGGGGTGGTGGTTTCCTTGCAAAATTAGGGGCACTGGACTTTGCAGGCGGAACGGTTGTGCATGTTAATGCAGGTATTGCTGCTCTCGTAGGGGCACTGGTTCTTGGTAAAAGAAAGGAAGCATCCCTTAAACCCAGTAATTTAACCCTTGTTGTCACCGGCGCCGGTCTGCTGTGGTTTGGATGGTTTGGATTTAATGCAGGTTCAGCATTGGCTGCAAACGGACTTGCAGGAGTAGCTTTAATCAATACGAACACAGCAGCTGCCCTCGCTGCAATATCATGGATGTTCACTGAATGGACGCATACGAAAAAACCAACAGTGTTAGGTCTCGCTTCAGGTGCTGTTGCAGGACTTGTGGCTATAACTCCAGCTGCAGGATTTGTGAATATCAAAGGTGCCATCATCATAGGAATTCTTGCCGGTATGGTTCCCTATTTTGCTGTTGCGAGCATCAAGGCAAAGCTTGGCTATGATGATTCCCTTGATGCCTTTGGCATTCATGGCGTAGGTGGAACGTTGGGGGCAATTCTTACCGGTATCTTTGCGGACCCTTCGATTAATGAACTTGGCAAAGGTCTTCTCTTCGGAAACACACGTCAGTTATTCATACAGCTCATAGCTGTCGGCGTCACGATGATTTACAGCGCTTTGGTCACTTTCATTATCTTCATGCTCCTCAAGGCATTTGTTGGCATTCGAGTTGAGGCGGAGCATGAAATTAACGGACTTGACGAAAGTCAGCACGGAGAGAAAGCGTATGGTTTTTAACATATTCACAGCTAACTCTGTTCCAATGTTGTCATTTTCCGGCTTGACCCCCGTATCAAGTACGGGGCAGGCTCCAAATCCAGATTCTTTCTCTGGATTCCCCGATCGAGTCGGGGAATGACGGAACCAAATAACAAAATAGATGAACGATAACATGAAGTTTTCTACATGTCGCCATCCACTTCATGAACAAGGTTGGCTAATAGTTAATAGTTCTATAACCATTCACTGTAAGTTCAGACTATAAAAAGGAGGGACTATGAAAAAGGTAGAGGCAATAATAAAACCCTTTAAACTGGATGAGGTAAAAAGTGGATTAAACGCGATCGGCATAAACGGGATGACTGTTACAGAGGTGAAGGGATTCGGACGTCAGAAAGGGCATGTGGAGGTCTATCGCGGAACAGAATACGAGGTGAATTTCTTGCCGAAAATAAAGATAGAGGTGGTTATCCCCGATTCCATGATCGACAAGGTAATAGCCACCATCATCGAAAAGGCAAGGACCGGAAATATCGGTGACGGAAAGATATTCCTCTATTCACTCGATGATGTCATAAGAATAAGAACTGGGGAAAAAGGCGAAACAGCCATATAGTTAAGATTTCCCGACAAAATTGTAGAATATACAAAATTGTAGGATAGTCTATTCCCGGTCTAGATTTTTGTTCAAACGTTGATAAATCTATAGAAAAATAATCTCTGGCCTTTATGGATTCTGGAAGATCCTACAAAATTGTAGGAATCGATCAAAGGGCTATAACCTCCCGTTAGTAAAAATCTTTAATAATCGGATAGTTATATTTGGGCATGCTTTTAGATAAGTAATAAATTATGAAGGGAGGAAGCATGCGAAGATTAGTTGGTGTTTTACTGATTATTGCTTTTGTTTGCATAACAGGGGTTGTCTTTGGACAGGAGCAGCCTTCTCAAATTGAAGGAACTCCGGCCATAGCCTCAAAGATTGACTCGGGTGACACGGCATGGATTTTGGTCTCCACAGCACTCGTCATGTTAATGACTCCTGGACTCGCACTTTTCTACGGAGGGATGGTAAGAGGAAAAAATGTACTTGGAACGATTATGCAAAACTTTTTTGCCATTGCGATTGTCAGTCTGCAATGGATTCTGATCGGTTACAGCCTTGCTTTCGGTCCGGACGTACATGGGATAATCGGGAATCTCGACTGGATAGGCTTAAGAGGTGTTGGAGTCGATCCGAATCCTAATTATGCGCCGACGATCCCCCACATTGCCTTTATGATGTATCAGGCCATGTTCGCTGTGATAACCCCGGCATTGATCACAGGCGCTTTTGCTGAAAGAATGAAGTTCTCGTCATACGTCTTGTTTACCTTATTATGGTCAACAATCGTCTATGACCCGGTAGCCCATTGGGTATGGGGCGCCGGCGGCTGGCTTAAAGAAATGGGCACGCTGGATTTTGCAGGCGGAATCGTTGTACACCTCATATCAGGGATATCTGCCCTCGCTGCCGCACTCATGATAGGTAAGAGAAAAGGCTATTTACAGGAGGCAATGTATCCCCACAACCTTCCAATGACTGTACTCGGTGCAGGGCTTTTGTGGTTTGGCTGGTTTGGTTTCAATGCAGGAAGTGCTCTCTCCGCCGGCACCTTAAGCGCCATGGCCTTTGTGGCTACCCATACCTCTGCGGTAGCAGCGACCGTGATGTGGGTAATTATCGAGTGGTTACACAGAGGAAAACCAACGATGTTCGGCGCCGCAACCGGCTCTGTTGCCGGGCTTGCAACAATAACACCTGCTTCCGGCTTTGTAGGCCCGATGTCTGCATTAATTATAGGACTGGCAGCCGGGTCTGTTTGTTACTTAGCCTTGAATATGAAAACGAAATTCGGATATGACGATTCCCTCGATGCCTTCGGAGTGCATGGTATCGGCGGAATCGCTGGAACCTTTGCCGTAGGACTTTTTGCCCAGACAGTTATCAACCCTTCAGGCAGTAATGGGTTATTTTTTGGAAATCATCAATTGCTGATATCTCAGATGATTGCCATCAGTGTAACAGCGATCTATTCATTCGTCGTGACAGCAATCATTTTGAAGGCCCTCGATAAAACAATCGGTTTGAGGGTTGATGAAGAATCAGAAGTAAGCGGTCTTGATGTATCCCAGCATGGTGAAAGTGGGTATTCTTTTTAACAGGAGGTGAGAACAAACAGATAGAGATAGAGAAAGCGATAGAAAAGAGAACACCGTAAAAAGTGTGCTTTATTGAATAACAATGAAAAGGAGGTTATGTGAATGACACCAAAAGAAGTAATTGATTTTGCAAAAAAGAACAAGGCAGTAATGGTTGATCTGAAGTTCATGGATTTTCCAGGACTCTGGCAACATTTTTCTGTTCCACTCAATGCGTTCACCGTAGATGAATTTGAACACGGACTGGGATTCGACGGTTCTTCCATAAGAGGCTGGCAGGCAATACACATGAGCGATATGCTGGTTATTCCTGATCCGACAACAGCAATAATGGACCCCTTCACAAAACATCCCACACTCAGCCTGATATGCAACGTTGTTGATCCGATCACAAAGGAACAGTATTCAAGAGATCCCCGTTTTGTTGCGCAAAAGGCAGAAGCGTATATGAAGTCAACAAATATTGCCGACACAGCCTACTTCGGGCCTGAGGCAGAATTCTTCATTTTTGATGATGTGCGTTTTGATCAGACTGCCAACAGCGGATATTACTTCGTTGATTCCATTGAAGGAATATGGAACTCAGGAAAAGAAGAGAATCCGAATCTCGGATACAAGCCAAGACATAAGGAAGGATATTTCCCTGTTCCGCCAATGGATAAACTGCAGGACATCCGCACAGAAATGGTCCTTGAAATGGAAAAGGCCGGTATTACTGTTGAAGCCCAGCACCATGAAGTTGCAACGGCAGGACAGGCTGAGATAGACATGAAATTTGCGCCATTGGTAAAAATGGCGGACCAGTTGATGTACTACAAATACATCATCAAGAATGTGGCTTTGAGGAATGGAAAGACAGTAACACTCATGCCAAAGCCTCTCTTCGCGGATAATGGCTCAGGCATGCATACGCACCAGAGCCTCTGGAAAGGCGGAAAGCCGCTCTTTGCCGGGAACGGTTATGCAGGACTCTCCGATCTTGCCCTTTACTATGCAGGCGGAATACTGAAACACGCACCTTCTCTCGCAGCCTTTGTTGCCCCGACAACGAACTCATACAAGAGACTCGTTCCCGGTTACGAGGCCCCGATAAACCTTGCCTATTCAAGCAGGAACAGGTCTGCAGGTGTGCGGATACCTATGTATTCGCCGAGCCCAAAGGCAAAGAGGCTCGAAGTGAGATTCCCCGATCCCTCATGTAACCCTTACCTTGCATTCTCCGCCATGCTCATGGCAGGACTCGATGGGATAGAAAACAAGATTGACCCTGGAGAGCCTCTTGATAAGGACATCTACGAGCTCGGCCCGGAAGAGCTTGCAAAGGTTCCAAGCCTTCCAGGTTCTCTTGAAGACGCGCTGGACTGCCTCGAAAAAGACAATGACTATCTCAGGAAAGGTAACGTGTTCACAAATGATGTGATTGAAATGTGGTTGAACTACAAGAGGACGAGGGAAGTGGATGCTCTGAGACTCAGACCTCACCCCTATGAATTCTTTCTCTATTTCGATATTTAAGAATCAGCTTAGATTAGAAATCAAAGTCCGGAGTCGTAGGGATGTGAAGGCTACGGCTCCCGGCTTTGAGCATTCAGATAGAGTCTGTCTATAACTACCGTAAACTCTTAGAAGTGGTCATTCCCGCAAGCAAAGCGCGTCGGGAATCCCTCTGAACCCCTCTTTGGCAAAGAGGGGTAAGGGGAGATTTTATGGAGAATAGATTATTCAAAAATCCCCCTGAATCCCCCTTTGCTAAAGGGGGAAAGATGCCAAAGAAAGATTCCGGACAAGCCGGAATGACAGAAAAACACTGACTGCCGGATTTCAGAAACTCACGCTATAGCGCACTCTCTCCCCTCTCCCCGGTCCTGATTCTGATTACATCCTGGAGATCATAGATAAAGATTTTCCCATCACCGATTTCACCGGTATTCGCCGCTTTCTGTATAATGGCAACAACCTCGTCAAGCTTCTCATCAGAAACAGCAACTTCGATTTTCAACTTTGGCAGGAATCTCACTTCGTAGCTTGTTCCCCTGTAAATCTCGATATGGCCCTTTTGCCTGCCAAAGCCCTTCACCTCGGTAATGGTCATGCCTTGTATGCCGGCTTGGGTAAGGCTGTCCTTTACATCATCAAGCTTGAAATGTTTAATTACCGCCACTATCATCTTCATGATCTCACCTCCAAATGTCACTTTTTGATTCATCGAAACAATTTTTGGATACGTTATAATATCAAAAATTTATGGCCATAGATACCCTCATACAGGAATCTGTCTCGGAAACCCCGGACCCTGAAAGAGCCTTGAAGAATTTTAATGGGATATTATCCACCGCACCGGGGTTTATCGAAGAGCATCAGCAGCATATTGAGAAAATAGCCAAACTTTTTTCATTCAGTCAGTTCCTTGCAGATTATAGTATTAAAAATCCTGAACGTCTTTCTGCTGCGCTTCAAAACCTCTATGACCCGGTAAGTAAACAAATCCTTATTTCCGAAGCTTCTGAGACATATGAATCTGCCGTAAAGGCATCTCCATACATGCTGAGGCATGAGGCGATGAGACTCCTCAGGGAGATCAAGAAAAACTATCTCTTAAGAATAACCATAAAGGATATCTGCGGGATCATTGGCTTAAATGAGTGTATGACAGAATTAAGTATCCTTTCTGAGACGATCACAGAACTTGCGCTTAACCTTTCCTATGAATTCTTGAGGGAAAAATTTGGTGATCTCGCTAATGATACATTTACCATTATAGGACTCGGGAAGCTTGGCGCAGGAGAGCTTAACTACAGTTCTGATATTGATATTATCTCTGTTTATCGTTCAGGAGAACGCTTCTCTTCGGGGATCCTCACTCACTCGGGAGTGAAGGTCAACAAAATTGGTTCCCACGAATATTTTTGCAGACTTACAGAAACCATTACGAATCTCCTCTCGGCGCCGACCGAGGATGGAGTTGCGTACCGGGTGGATCTGAGATTGAGACCGAACGGACAGAAAGGAGAGATATCACTGCCCCTTGATTCTTATACTCCGTATTACGAAGCATGGGGAAGGACATGGGAGAGGGTGGCGCTGATACGTGCACGGCCTGTGGCTGGAGAAAGCACGCTCGGCAAGAAATTTATACAGGCGATTGAACCTTTCGTATGGAAAAGGTCTACTGACTATAATGACATCGATGAAATCAAGAGCATGAAACGAAAGATAGACACCATCGCTGACGTGAATGACGTGAAACGAAGCTATGGCGGGATCAGGGAGATCGAATTCTTCGTCCATGCCTTTCAGCTCTTATACGGTGGTGAAAGAAAAAAGTTAAGAAAGGGGACACTCACCACAATCCTTCAAGAGCTGCAGAATGAAGGTTTTCTATCCGCGGAAGATGCCGGGATACTCGCAGAAAGTTACCTTTTTTTGAGAAGGCTCGAACATGTCCTCCAAATGAAAGACGACTTGCAGACACACTCCGTGCCGTCAAAGCCTGATGAACTCGAAATACTTTCGAAAAAAATGAATTTTCCGCATGGGCAGGAATTCGTCTCTGAGCTCAAACTAAAGAGACTCAAGGTCAGGGACATGTATGCTTCTTTGCTCGGTGGTCAGGAGACCCAGTATGAAGTCATGGCATTTCTGGAGGGAGAGCTCACAGACAGTGCAACTATGGACTATCTCTCTTTTAAAGGCTTCAAAAATCGAGACTCAGCTTTAAGGAATGTAAAGACTCTGCACGAACACATGTCTTTTGGAAAGACCCTGAGGGAAAGAACCCTTTTGAGAAAAATAATCCTGTTCTTTTTTGAGCAAATTTTGAAATCTCCAAATAAAGACAGGGCATTAACTATGCTCGTGACATTTATCGAGAAAATCGGTATGCATGAATCTTATATTGATCTCCTTTCACAGAGAAAAGACACAAGAGAGATACTTATAACAACATTTTCCACAAGCACATACTTTACGAGAGTGCTTCTCAGCCTCGAAAACCTTGAGGGCATTTTCGAATACCCGGACATACGAATGGACTTTAAAGCAATGCAAGAACGACTCCTGAATATGCTTACCCATGCCCCGGAACCTATGAATGCTGTAAGGGACTTCAAGAATATCGAAGAACTGAAATGCGGTTTCCTCTTCATGAAAGGGATTACTGATGTATATAGATTCTCCCATCTGCTGAGCACACTTGCAGATACTATAATACGAGCAATATTAAAGCATCTGCATTCTGAGACAAACTTTGCAGTCATAGGGCTCGGAGGTTTTGGAGCAAAGGAACTGAATATCGGTTCAGACCTTGACCTCGTATTTGTCAGCCAAAAGGAAAAACATCCACTTCCCGGAATCTCTGTCGGGGCCGGAGAGACTGCAAAGGAGCTAATCAGGTTTCTCTCTGAATATACCGCAAGAGGCATTGCATACAAAGTAGATATGCGTTTACGGCCGGATGGTTCGAGAGGTATTCTTGTGAACGATATTGATGGCTACAGGAATTACTATTTGAAATCAGCCCAGCTCTGGGAAATACAGTCTCTTCTGCGGGCAAGATCAATAGCCGGAGATAAAAACCTATTAAAGGCATTTCAACATCTGAGAAGGAAGGTTGTCACACAAAGGGGCAAGGAAATCACAAGCTCTGAAGTTCAGGATATGAGAAAAAGGATAATCAGCGAGCTTTCGAAGGAACCATCCGGTTACGATCTCAAACTCGGTCCGGGTGGAATCAAGGAAATTGAGTTTCTCGTTCAATATCTCCAATCAAAATATGGCGGGAGAGTGCCGGAATTAATTACAGGGAGTACTGTTACAGCTATTAAAAGGTTAACAACATATGGTATCCTTGACAGGGATACTGGGGGACGCCTGCTTAATGCTCATAAGTTTATGAGAACAATTGACACGTTTCTGAGGCTCAATGAAGAAGAGGCGTTGAAAATTGATTCTGAGCTGATTGATACCCTTGCGAAGGTCTCGAATCTTAAAACAAAAGACAGTCTGATTCAGCAGATCGAAGATATACGACAGACGATAGTGAAAGTAGCCGGTAAGTTCTATGAACATAGCCGTCGTCGTGATACATAATATTGGAACTTAAATCCGTTGAAATTGCAGAGGGTACATTGGATCCTCCCTTTTAGAAAAAGGGGGTGAGGGGGATATGAGATTTATTGTCGGGGCAAGGGAAGAATAGAAAGTGGCAGTCTTAATCATTAAGAATATCGTTATAGAAGGTCCCGGGACAATAGGAGATTTCCTAAAAAAAGAAACTATCCCTTTTGACACTGTGGAACTCGGATCGGGAGAAATACCGCCTTCGCTGGAAGATTTTGATACCCTTGTGGTTATGGGTGGACCCATGGGCGTCTATGAGATGGAGACGTTTCCGCATCTCAAAATCGAGTCCCGTCTGATCAGGGAAGCGATAAACAGGAATATGAAGGTTTTCGGAGTCTGCCTCGGTGCCCAGATGGTTGCTTATTGTCTTGGCTCAGAAGTTTATCGCGGTCCTGAGCAGGAAATTGGATGGCGTAGTATTGAACT
>JBGPPR010000016.1:0-10626 GCA_041488675.1 Thermodesulfovibrionia bacterium | reverse complement strand
TTTGCTGGTATCCCATGTATAACCTCATCATTCACAGATGTGCATATGCTCGCAGGGTATCCCCTGTATCCCTTAAATGCCGGCACCCCTCCGAGTTCTCTAATATGGGCATCAGCAAAAATCTCCACCTCCCGTGTGGTCAAGCCTGGTCTTATCATAAGCCCTATAGCCTCAATTGTATCGGCAACGACACGGCATGACTCAGCTATCTTTTCTATCTCTTCCGGAGACTTTAAGATAATCATTCCTCTCGAAACTGTGCATTGTGAGCTTTTAATGTTACTTTATCCCCTTCGGCCTCTTATCCTGCCTTTTTTCAGGAAGCCTTCGTATGATCGTGTTATAAGGTGTGTCTCCATTTGGGAAATGGTGTCAAGGGCAACCCCAACAGTAATGAGGATAGATGTACCCCCGAAATAAAAGGGGACGTTGAATCTTCTTATAAGAATCTCGGGAATGATGCACACAATGGCAAGATAGAAACCGCCAACGAATGTAAGCCTCGAGAGCACTCTATAGATATATTCAGAAGTCTTTTGCCCTGGTCTTATTCCCGGTATGTAACCGCCGTACTTCTTAAGATTATCGGAGATATCAACAGGATTAAATATAATAGCAGTATAGAAATAGGCAAAGAAAAAGATCATCCCGACATAAAGGAGAGTGTAAAGGATTGTCCCTGGGGACAACTGTCTGGCGATGGCCTGTACCCAAGGTATTGCGATGAATCCTGCAACTGTGGCCGGAAACATAATAATAGAAGAAGCAAAGATCGGCGGAATAACCCCGGAAGTGTTTATTTTGAGTGGGAGATGAGTTGATTGACCACCATATACTTTCCGACCCACAACCCTCTTCGCGTATTGTACAGGAATCTTTCTCTGTCCTCTCTCTACATAGATTATCGCTCCAATAACGGATACCATCATCACGACAAGGGCGATCACAAATAAGAGCGAGAGCTCTCCCGCCTGTATAAGCCTGACCGTACTAATGATGGCGTTAGGAAAACGTGCAACAATTCCCGCGAATATGATAAGGGATATCCCATTGCCGATGCCCCTTTCAGTAATCTGCTCTCCAAGCCACATGATAAAAGCTGTCCCTGACGTAAGTGTAATCATAGTTAGAAGCCTGAAAGACCAGCCAGGGTTCTGGATAAAAGCTCCATTCTGCATGCTTTCAAGTCCTGCAGCAATACCGAATGACTGGATAGCGCTAATGACAACCGTCCCATATCGCGTATACCTTACAATTTTTTTCCTTCCCGCTTCTCCTTCTTTTGCAAGCTTGCCGATAGCCGGAATCACAACAGTAAGGAGCTGGAGGATTATTGATGCACTGATGTAAGGCATTATGCCGAGGGCAAAAACAGTAACCCTTGATAGCGCACCTCCTGAAAACATGTCAAAAAAGCCCATGAGAGCACCTGCCCCACTTCTTGCGAGAAACTCACTGAGGGCCTCCCCATTAATTCCAGGAGTAGGTATATGAGCACCAACCCTGTATACAGCAAGAAGGGCAAGGGTAAAGAGAATTCTGCTTTTGAGCTCTGGAATCTTAAAGATATTCTGGAAGCTTGAGAGAATTCCCATGGGAGCTTTAGATTATTTCTGCCTTACCACCTGAAGCAGTTATCTTGGATAAAGCAGCGGCACTAAAAGCATCTGCTTTTATTGTAAGAGGTCTGTGAATTTCACCCTCACCGAGAATCTTAAGGCCATCCTTTAAATGCTTTACTATGCCTTTTTCAACAAGGATTTCGGGTGTTATTGTATTCAATCCCTCCAGCTTGACAAGATCCTTCAAGTTCACAATGGCATAATTAATTGCAAAGCGGTTTTTAAAGCCCCTTTTGGGAAGCCTCCTTTGAAGGGGCATCTGCCCGCCTTCAAAACCCGGGCCTTTTGTCCCTCCAGAACGAGCCTTTTGTCCCTTGTGTCCCTTGCAAGAAGTCTTCCCGTGTCCGGAGCCTATGCCACGACCTACTCTCTTCACTTTTCTGCTTTTTCCCACAGCTGGCTTCAGATCTTCTATCTTCATCATATCTCTTTAGACTCCTCTTCAACCTTTCCTCTCAGTTTCAGAACAGATTCCAGATCTTTGAGTGTTGAAAGCCCATTCAGTGTTGCCTTTACGGTATTGAAGGGATTATGGCTACGCAGAGACTTCGCGACAATATTCTGAACCCCTGCAACCTCTAAGACCGCCCTGACAGCACCTCCTGCAATAATGCCGGTCCCCTTCTGTGCAGGATTCATAACGACAGTGCCTGAGCCGAACCTCCCTACTATCTTGTGAGTGATTGTCGTATCCCTTATGGGAAACCGTATCAAAGATTTCCTGGCTTGATCAACAGCCTTCCTTATTGCCTCTGGAACTTCTGACGCCTTTCCTTTACCCATTCCTACTATCCCTTCACCATCTCCCACAACAACAAGGGCAGTAAATGAAAACCTTCTTCCGCCCTTGACGACCTTTGCTACCCTGTTTATATAGACAACCTTATCTTTGAGGTTCAGTCCTTCTGGGTTGATCCTTGTTATCACTATCCCTCCCTAAAATTCGAGTCCTGCTTCTCTGGCAGCATCCGCCAGTGCTTTAATTCTTCCATGGTAAAGATATCCACCCCTGTCAAAAACAACCCTCTTTATGCCCTCTACGAGGGCTTTTTTAGCTATAAGCTCTCCAATCTGCTTTGCCGTTTCTATGTTACCTTTATTGGATTGCTTATCCTTCAATTCTTTATCGAGACTCGATGCGAAGACAATCGTACGACCTTTGAAGTCATCGATAATCTGAGCATATATATGATTCAGACTCCGATAAACAGAAAGTCTGAGCCTCCCGGGAACACCGAAAACTTTTTTCCGTATTCTCTTATGACGTCTTTCTCTGCTCTCTTTTTTGCTTTTTGCCAAAAGACTCTCCCATAAAGAAACTATTTCTTACCTGTCTTGCCGGCCTTTAATTTAAGGCGTTCTCCTGAATACCTGATCCCCTTACCTTTGTAAGAATCAGGCGGTCTGAGGGTTCTGAGATTCTCGGCAAGTTGTCCGAGCTGCTGTTTATCAATCCCCGTCAGTGTGATTGTAATCTGTTTTGCATCAACGGATGCCCTAATGCCCTCGGGCAGCAGAACCTCGATCGGATGAGAATAGCCAAGAGCTAATACAAGTTTGTTGCCCGCTACCTGTGCCCTATAACCAATACCAACGATTTCCAGGACCTTCTGGTAACCTTGCGAGACTCCATATAACATATTAGCAACGATGCTCCTCACGAGACCATGAAGCGATTTATCCAGCCTGGAGTTTCCCGTCCTTTCCACTGCCACGGTACCGTTATTAACTGCCACATGAATCTTTTCCGGATGAACCCAGATCAACTCACCCTTGGGCCCTTTGACTTTAATCGTTCTGTCAGTAACGGTTAGATCAACCCCTTTTGGTATCTCTATGGACTTTTTACCGATTCTTGATACTCTTTACTCCACATATGGTGTTTGAACTTACACAACAAAGAGTGAATCTTTCTATTCTTTCGCTCCTTGTAGTCTTGCTTTTACCAAACATGGCAGATAACCTCTCCACCTACACCTTCTCGCCGGGATGCTTTATCACTCATTATTCCCTTTGATGTAGTCAGTATGGCAATGCCGACTCCTCCCATGACCTTTGGTATCTCCTTACTGCCGACATAAATTCTTCTGCCTGGTTTACTGATCCTTTTTAATCCGGATAGAACACTTTCACTCTCAACATATCTTGGTACTACCCTCAGAATACCTTGCCTTTTGTCTTTCAATATCTTATAGGTCTTGATAAAGCCCTCTTCTTTCAAGATCCTTGCTATTTCTACTTTCAGCCTGGAAGCAGGTATATCGATTTTTTCTGCCCTTATCCGTAAGGCGTTTCTTATCCTTGTAAGCATATCTGAAACAGGATCCGTCATCATCTTCTTATCTCCCTATTCTTGTAATCTACCAGCTCGATTTTGTTACGCCGGGTATATGCCCTGCCAGGGCAAGGGTTCGAAAACATAGCCTGCACATCCCGAATTTACGGAGATAACTCCTTGGTCTCCCACACAGTTTACACCTGCTATGAGACCTGACCCGGAATTTCGGTTGCCTTTTGGATTTCTCTATCATGCAAACTTTAGCCACTTATCACCTCGATAAATTCAAAACGTAAAATGAAAAATTACGGTAGAGGAATTCCATAATTCCCACTTCCTGCACTTTTCAATTTCTAAACGGCATCCCTAAATAACTCAAGAGAGCCTTGCCTTCCTTAGCTGTTCTCGAACTTGTACATATTGTGACATCCAACCCATGAGCTATCTCAACCTTGTCATAATCTATCTCAGGAAACATGAACTGTTCTTTGAGACCCATAGAATAGTTGCCCCTCCCATCGAAGGATTTCCCTGACACCCCTTTGAAATCCCTTATTCTCGGCAGTGCAAGACTTATCAACCTGTCAAGAAACTCGTACATTCTGTCTCCCCTGAGGGTAACCTTAGAACCTATGGGTACCCCTTTCTTCAGTTTGAAACTCGCGATGGATTTTTTTGCCTTCGTCACTACTGCCTTTTGACCTGTTATCAAGGAGAGTTCCTTTTGTACCGCGTCGAGGAGTTTAATATTCTGTATGGCCTCTCCAAGACCGACATTAAGGACAACCTTCTGAACTCTTGGTACCTGCATTACATTTCTGTACGAGAATTCTTTCATCATAGCCTGGATAACCTCTTTAATATATTTCTCCTTAAGTCTCGGCGCCATTACTACTCGATGACCTCCTTACATTTCTTGCATACTCTTGCCTTCTTGCCGTCAGAGAGGACAGTGTTGCCGATCCTTGCCGGTTTCCCGCACTTTGAACATATCATCATCACATTTGATATGTGGAGAGGTGCTTCTTTTTCTATGATTCCTCCTTGTGCATACTTCTTGCTCGGTCTCGTATGTCTCTTGATGAGGTTAATTCTCTCTATCAGAATCTTGTTCCTTGTCGAGTCGACAGAAATGATTCTTCCTTTCTTGCCTTTTTCTTTACCGGTAATTACTAAAACGGTATCATTTTTCTTTATGCTTAAGCCCATCGCTTTAAAGAACCTCCGGGGCAAGAGAGATTATTTTTGTAAACTCCTTCCACCTGAGTTCTCTCGCCACAGGACCAAAGATCCTCGTCCCTACAGGCTCACCCTCTGCATTGATAAGCACAGCAGCATTTTGATCGAAACGTATATATGACCCATCAAGTCTTCTCTGTTCTTTCTTCGTCCTCACCACAACAGCCTTTGTTACTGTTCCTTTTTTAATGTTGCTGTTTGGTAATGCTTCTTTCACGCTCACAACTATGATATCACCAAGTCTTGCATATCTCTTATGAGAACCTCCAAGAACCTTTATACACTGAACCCTCTTAGCACCCGAATTGTCTGCGACTTCAAGCATGCTCCTCAGTTGAACCATCTTCACTCACCTCTTACTGCTCTATTCGGGACATCAAGCACTATCCATCGTTTTTCCTTGCTGAGAGGCTTTACTTCGAGAATCTTGACCATATCCCCAATCCGACATCTGTTATCCTCATCATGTGCCTTAAACTTTGTTACCCTTTTTACCGTTTTCTTGTATTTCGGATGTTGAACCAGTCTCTTCACGGCAACCACTACGGTCTTGTTCATCGTGTTGCTGACAACCTCGCCAATATAAATTTTCTTAGACATCTCTCTCTCTTCCCAATTCTCTGCTTTTATCCAGTTTCTCTGTTATCACTGTCAAAACTCTTGCAATCTCCCTTTTAACAGCATATATGCGGAGAGGATTTTCGATCTCGCCCGTAGCCTGTTGAAACTTGAGATTAAACAACTCCTTTCTCAGATCTTGCTCCTTTTTCTTCAATTCATCTACCGTCAATGCCCTGAACTCTGAGGGCTTCATACCTCCTCGTTTCTCGTTACAAACTTTGTCGCTACAGGCAACTTATGAGAGGCAAGACGGAAGGCTTCTTTTGCAAGTTCCTCGTTTACCCCCGACATTTCATAGAGAATTCTTCCCGGTCTTACAACCGCAACCCAGTATTCAAGGGTACCTTTTCCTTTTCCCATTCTTGTCTCGGCAGGTTTTTTAGTTATTGGTTTATCGGGAAAGATCCTTATCCAAACCTTGCACCCTCTTTTAGCATGCCGCGTTATGGCGATCCTGGCAGCCTCAATCTGTCGACTTGAAACCCATCCAGGTTCAATAGCCTTAAGGCCGAACTCTCCAAAAGAGACAGTGGACCCCCTGTAAGCCTTCCCGTTCATCCTGCCTTTTTGCATCTTTCTATATTTAACTTTCTTGGGCATTAACATAACATCATCCTATATCTCTCAACACTCAGTATCCCTAATTTTTGATCGAAACAGTCTGTATCACTTACCTATTAAGTTTGTGAGGCAACTCCGAAGCTCTCAGGTAAAATATCACCATGATAGATCCATACCTTAACCCCTATGGCACCATAGGTTGTCCGTGCCTCAGTAAAACCGAAATCTATATCCGCCCTCAGGGTATGGAGCGGCACTCTTCCTTCCCTGTACCACTCAGACCGGGCTATCTCAGACCCTGCAAGCCTCCCTGAACATGATATCTTCACACCGAGAGCACCAAATCGCATGGCTGAAGTAACTGCCTTCTTCATAGCTCTCCTGAAGGCAATCCTTTTTTCCAATTGGAGGGCTATATTTTCAGCAACGAGTTGAGCATCAATTTCTGGTTTTCTAATCTCTTTTATGTCTATTGAGATATCCCTGCCTGTCATGAGCTGTAAGTCTTTCCTGAGTCTCTCAACCTCGACACCCTTTTTCCCGATAATAATTCCCGGTCTTGCAGTATGGATAGCTACTCTCATATTCTGACCAGCTCGTTCTATCTCTATCTTCGAGATGCCGGCATGGAAGAGCCTGTTCTTGAGCATCTTCCTTATATTAATGTCAGCGAGAAGTTGTTCGGCATATCCCTTCTTGAGATACCATCTTGAATCCCAAGTTTTTATAATGCCAAGCCGATATCCTACGGGATGCGTTTTCTGACCCAGATTGACCTCCTATTCTTTCTCTGATAAAACTAACGTTATATGACAGGTTCTCTTCCGAATAACATTTGCCTTACCCATTGCTCTTGTTTCAACCCTCTTCATTGTAGGTCCCTGGTCAACAAGAGCCTTTACAATTCTCATGGATTCAGGATCAACAGCCTTCTTTTGTTCTGCATTTGCTATAGCAGATTTAAGGAGTTTTTCGACAAACCGAGCAGCACGATACGGCATAAACCGGAGAAACAGAAGAGCGTCACCGGCATTCTTGCCTTTTATAAGGTCTATAACTCTCCGTGCCTTTCGCGGCGTTATCCGTGCATATCGTAATATTGCTTTTGATTCCATAAAAAAACTTTATGCTTTCGCAGTCTTTTCTGATCTTGCGTGAGATCTAAATGTCCTTGTCGGTGCAAACTCACCAAGCTTGTGACCTACCATATTTTCTGTAACATAGACAGGTATGAACTTCCTGCCATTATGAACAGCAAAAGTGTATCCGATAAATTCGGGCACTACGGTAGACCGCCTTGACCATGTCTTGATAATCTTTTTTTCACCGCTCTCCATCATCAACTTGACCTTCTTCATGAGCTTCTCATCCACAAAAGGACCTTTTTTTAACGACCTCGCCAACTTACTTTCTCCTCCTGACAATAAACTTATCAGTTCTCTTATTGGACCTCGTTTTGACTCCTTCAGGTTTTCCCCACGGCGAGCATGCCGGTCTCCCGCCGGAGGCTTTGCCTTCACCCCCACCAAGGGGATGGTCAACAGGATTCATGGCAACACCCCTCACAATGGGTCTTCTGCCAAGTAGCCTTACTCTTCCCGCTTTACCGTAAGAAATATTTTCATGATCCGGATTACTAATCTGTCCAATAGTAGCCATACATCCTGCAAGTAAGAGTCGTACCTCACCTGATGAAAGCTTGACCTGGACATACTTTTCCTCTTTTGCGATAAGCTGTGCTGAAGAACCGGCACTCCTTACAAACTTTGCTCCCTCTCCTGGCCGAAGCTCAAGGTTATGTATGAACGTTCCCAGTGGGATGTGGCGTAAGGGAAGAGAATTGCCAATTTTTATTTCGGAGTCCTTGCCGGACATAACATCATCCCCTACCTGAAGCCCCAGAGGTGCAATGATATATTTCCTCTCCCCATCTTTATATTTGAGAAGGGCAATTCTTGCAGACCTATTAGGGTCGTATTCTATAGTCTCAACTTCAGCGGGAACACCGAACTTGTCCCTTTTGAAATCGATAATTCTATAGGCCCTACAGGTTCCTCCTCCTCTGTGCCAGGCAGTGATACGACCACTGTTATTCCTGCCTCCATTCCTTTTTAGTACCTTCAGCAGAGATTTAAATGGTGTATCAGTGGTTATATCAGCAAAGTCGGAGACAGTTTGAAATCTTCTGCCGGGAGATGTTGGATTGTATTTCTTAACACCCATTACACGCCTTCAATAAAATCGAGTTTTTCACCCTTCTTAAGGGTTATTACGGCCTTCTTTTTATCGGACCTCTTGCCAAGAGACTTCCCATGTCTCTTCCATTTACCCTTTATATTAATCGTCGCAACCTTATCAACTTTAACCTTAAAAATCTCTTCTATGGCCTTTTTTATTTCAAGCTTGTTCGCTCCAGGACTAACTTCAACCAATATCTTGTTACCTGATTCCTTGAGTTCACTGCCTTTTTCAGTAAAAAGAGGCCTCTTAATCATAGTATAGAGATTCTTCATTCTCCTGCCTCCAAAGCACCTAATCGGGAGATAGCACCTTTTGTCATAAGGAGCTTAGCTGATGCTATTACATTATATGAATTCAGATCAGAAGCCCTCATAACTTTAACGCCGGGAATATTTCTCGCGGAAAGGGTTACAACTTCATCTTTTTCAGGGGTTACGATGAGTACTTTTTCACCTTCCAATCCGAGATTTTTCAATGTAGTAATCATATCCTTAGTTTTAGGTTGTTTGAATGAAAATCCATCAATAACAGTTATGGCACCCTCTGATACTTTTATAGATAAAGCCGTTTTCATAGCAATTTTTTTCACTTTTTTGGGAAGGTTGTATGAGTAATCTCTTGGTTGTGGACCAAAAATTATACCACCTCCCCTCCATAGAGGAGAGCGATTGCTTCCAGCCCTTGCCCTACCGGTACCTTTCTGCTTAAAAGGTTTCCTCCCGCCTCCTCGAACGAGACCTTTTGTCTTTGTCGCGTGAGTACCTTGCCTTTGGTTAGCAAGATAATTTGTCACTACTTCATGGAGGACAACCGGTTTTGCCTGGAGGCCAAACATCTCGTCATTGAGATTGATCTTCCCAATGATATTATTGTTCCTATCCTTTAGTTCAACAACGGGCATTTCAATCTCCTTTTTTAATCTCCAGATAGGAACCTTTTGAACCGGGAACAGAGCCCTTTACAAGGAGAAGGTTCTGGTCAACTCTGACTTCCACAATCTCAAGATTCTTGGTTGTAACTTTTTCAGAGCCCATATGACCGGGTAGTCCTTTATTCTTCCAGACTCTCGATGGAAAGGAACTTTGACCAATAGAGCCTGGTGCCCTGTTAAACATTGAACCATGAGACCCTGGACCACCGGCGTAATGATGTCTTTTCATAACACCCTGAAATCCTTTACCCTTAGAAATACCTGTGACAGAAACTTTGTCCCCTTTTATAAATTTCCCCACCGTTACAAATTCACCAACCTTCAAGCCACTCATGGGAAATTCTTTTAATATTCGATAAGGCTTGACCCCTGCTTTCTTGAAAACACCAGCTACGGGTTTTGTCAGTTTCTTTTCTTCCACTTCTACAAAGCCGACTTGGGCAGCATCGTATCCGTCATTATCCAACGTTTTGACATGAACAACACAACAAGGACCTGCCTCAACAACTGAAACGGGACATATTTTACCATCCTCTGTAAATACCTGTGTCATTCCAAGTTTTTTCCCAAGAATACCTGTCATAATTTAATCTCCACATCGACCCCGGCAGCGAGTTCCAACTTCATGAGAGCATCTATAGTCTGGGGGGTTGGATCGTATATGTCTATCACTCTCTTGTGTGTCCTTATCTCAAACTGTTCTCTCGATTTCTTATCTACGTGTGGAGACCTGAGAACAGTTATCCTGCTTATTCTTGTGGGCAAGGGTACCGGTCCCGCTATCCTTGCTCCTGTTCTCTGGGCAGTATCAACTATCTCCTTAACAGACCTGTCGAGGATTCTATGGTCATAAGCCCTTAATTTTATCCTTATCTTCTGGTTCACCCTTTCCTCACCTTACTACTAATGATCACTGATGAAAAAACTCAGATTATCGCAGAATGTCATCTGTGCTAATCTGTGAAAGCATCTGTGTTTATCTGCGTTTTTCACTCCAGCACTCCCGTAACAACGCCTGCACCGACTGTCCTTCCTCCCTCTCTGATGGCAAATCTCAACTCCTTCTCCATAGCGATCGGCGCTATCAGATCTATCGTTAGATTTGTGTTGTCCCCCGGCATCACCATCTCCAC
>JBGPPR010000015.1:0-10715 GCA_041488675.1 Thermodesulfovibrionia bacterium | reverse complement strand
TCGCTGCAAAAAATATTATCGGAGCCGATCAAAAGATGGACTATAGCGTTGTTCCGGCTACCATATTTACTTCACCGGAAATCGCTACCGTCGGACTCAAGGAGAATCAGGCTGCAGAGAAAGGGATCAAAGTAAAAACAGGCCATTTTCAATTCAGGGCTATCGGCAAGGCCCATGTAATGGGAGAGATCACCGGTTTTATCAAAGTCATCTCTGATGAGACATCTGACAGGATACTGGGTGTCCATATAATTGGACCTCATGCTTCAGACCTCATTCACGAAGCAGCCCTTGCGATGAAGGCCGGCCTCAAGACAAGGGATATTGCTGAAACAATACATTCTCACCCTACTCTTTCAGAGGGAATGATGGAGGCAGCGGAAGATGTCCACGGTGAGGCAATTCATGTCCCTAAAAAATGATTGCTCGATATACACGGCGAACTCTGTTCCTACGGTTGTGTCATTCCCGCTTGTCGGGAATCCTTCTGTAAGCGAAGAAAGATTCTGGACAAGCCAGAATGACAGAATTAAAGATCTTAAACAACCTTTAAGATCTTTAAAGATTAATAACATAGAGGGCAATGGAACAGACTAACCTCTTACGGAAGCAGGTTGTCATGGAAGGCCGAAAGCGAAGGATCATGTTCCTTACCTTTGTTTTCCTCGGTTTCATATATCTCGTGATCAGCTTCATCTTCGGAGATCTTGGCCTTTTGAAGTATTCCAAACTCCACAACAGAGAGGCCCTTCTCGAAAAACAGATTAAGGAGATTGAAAAAGAAAACGCAGCACTCCGTTCCGAGGTAAAATCCCTTAAGGGAGACCCCTATTATAGAGAAAAGTATGCAAGAGAAGAATTCAACTTAGCAAAACCTGACGAGTACATTTTCCGTTACGATGACAGATAGACCTCTCCACATCGCCTTCCTCTGGCACATGCACCAACCCTTCTACAGAGATCCTATGACCGGTATATACAGGCTTCCGTGGGTGAGGCTTCATGGTACGAAAGACTACCTTGACATGGTGGAAGATCTCGCAGGATTTCCCGGTATCAGACAGACCTTCAATCTCACCCCTTCTCTCCTTGAGCAGATCCAGGGTTACACAGAGGAGAATGCCGTTGACCGGCATCTGGAGTTTACCCTCATGAAGGCTTCGGAACTGGGGGAAGAAGAAAAGTTCTTCATCCTCGAAAATTTCTTTCTCGCAAACTGGGACACCATGATAAAACCGTTCCCGAAATACTATGAACTCCTCATCAGAAGAGGATTACACTTTGTGAGAAGTGACCTCAAGAGGATGATCAAATACTTCAGCACCGATGATTTTCTTGATCTGCAGGTCCTCTTCAACCTCTGCTGGATAGACCCCCTTGTTAGAGAAAAAGATGAGATCCTCAGGTCACTCGTTATAAAAGGTCGAAATTACACAGAAGCAGATAAACATCTCCTTATCTCGAAACAGCTCTCGATCCTGAAAGCAGTTATTCCGAAATATAAGGAGACAGCAGAAAGGGGACAGATTGAAATCTCCCTGTCACCCTTTTACCATCCCATACTGCCTCTTCTCTGTGACACAAACACGGCGAAGATCGCCACGCCGAATACGGGACTTCCTCGCAGGAGATTTTCCCATCCCGAAGATGCCGTAAAACAGATCAGGATGGGGCTGGATTATTTTGAGGAACTCTTTGGCAGGCGCCCTGCCGGTATGTGGCCGTCGGAAGGCTCAGTCAGTGAAGAGGTCCTAAGGATCGTACATAAGGAGGGAATACAGTGGATTGGAACTGATGAAGAAATTCTCTCAAATTCACTCAGGAAAGGTCTCAGGGATGCATCCGGTAACGTCACTGCACCTGAGATTCTTTACAAACCCCATATGTTCGAGAATGTGTCGATTGTTTTCAGAGACCACCAGCTTTCAGACCTCATTGGTTTTGTTTATTCGAGATGGGATCCGAAAACAGCGGCTGAGGACTTCATCAGAAGACTCCTCAATGCCCAAGCCTCCGTGCCCAAGGATAGACCGCATCTCCTGACGATAATACTCGATGGAGAGAATGCATGGGAATACTATAAAAACGACGGCCATGACTTTTTGAGATATCTCTACGAAGGTCTTTCACAAGAGGAAAGGCTGAAGACAGTCACGGTTTCAGAATACATCAATGAATACGGTAAAGGTGAAACTCTCGGCAGACTTCATGCAGGTTCATGGATCAATGCAAACTTCAGGGTATGGATAGGTCATGATGAGGATAACAGGGCATGGGACTACCTTACAGAGACGAGGGAAGACCTCAAGGTATTCGGGAAGCTGAATCCCTCAAGAAACCTTGCCGAAGCATGGAAAGCGATATATGTTGCAGAGGGAAGTGACTGGAACTGGTGGTATGGCGATGAACATACAACAGAAACCCAGCATGATTTTGACGAACTCTTCAGATTGAATCTTGTCAAGGTTTACAAGGAGATGGGAAAAGAGGTCCCCGAGCATCTCTTTATCCCGATACCCAGAGAGGACAGCAGCATTGTGCCTATAGTAACCATCAGGGGTTTCATAGAACCGAAGATCGATGGTATTGTCACAAACTACTATGAGTGGTATCAGAGCGCTTACATAGATGTCAAAAAAAGCGGCGGCAGTATGCACAGGGCAGAAAGTATTTTGTCACGGCTCCACTATGGTTTTGATAAAGACAACTTTTACTTGCGAATCGATCCCCTAATTCCATTCTCTGAATTTCCGGATGACTCGAAATTTGCCATTTTCATTTTGAAGCCTTTCCCCTCAAAGATTGTCGTCCCCATCAGACCACCGTCCTCAAAAGCAGATTTTTTTGAAAAGGCAGGTGATGATTGGAAAAAAATAGAAGAGATCACCGACTTCGCCATTCAGGAAATCTTGGAGATAAAAATCCCCTTCAACCTCGTCAAGGCTCATGAGAAAGACGAGATTAGCATTTTTGTTTGTGTCATAAAAAACGGTGAAGAAGTAGAAAGATGTCCCTGGAGCGGCTCCATCTCCTTTACTGTTCCAACGCCCGATTTTGAGGCCATGATGTGGCAATGAACAAAAAAGAAGGATTAAAGGGACCGAGAGGCACAGGGGTCAAGTGAATTTCTTAAAACACATGAACCCTTGACTCCTTGAATCCTTGACCCCTATTGTTGTGAAAGCACTTATACAGCGCGTTAAGAGTTCGCAAGTTACCATAGACGGAAAGATCTCCGGCAAGATCGGAGAGGGTCTTCTCGTTTTCTTCGGAGTCGAGAAAAACGACACTGAGAAGGACCTCGGCTACCTCGTGAAAAAAGTTTCCAATCTGAGAATATTCGAAGATGCTCAGGGAAAGATGAACCTCTCGATCCTCGATATAAAGGGTCAAATTCTCGTCGTTTCCCAGTTTACCCTTGCGGCTGATTGCCGAAAAGGCAACCGTCCTTCTTTTGACAACGCTGAAGAACCGCTAAGAGCAAAAGAAATGTATATGAAATTTATTGACATGTTGAGAAGACAGGGTATTACTGTGGCCACGGGTGATTTCGGCGCCCATATGCAAGTGCATCTGATTAATGACGGACCGGTGACAATAATGATTGATTCGAAGAAGTAAGAATTTCATAGCCACCTTTCCTAAGGAGGGTGAGGAGGGATTATCAAAATATGTTATTGTATATCGATTGATATGTATTTTAATTTGTAAATATTTGAATTCGTAATCTCTTCTTACCCCTCTTTACAAAAGAGGGGAAAATATTTTAAACAGAAATCATCATGAATAAGAAAGAACTGAAGGAACACATAAGGCTTATTCTCCAGGCCGGCCATTGGGACCCCTTTCAGGTTCTCGGCATGCATATCCTTGATGGAGAAAGCAAGAAGGCGGCGGTGCGTGCTTTCCTTCCCGAAGCCCTGGAAGCATGGGTATTAGACCTGGAAACGAAAAAATGCTTCTCAATGGAAAAGATTCATGATGCGGGTTTCTTCGAGGCCGTAATCGACAGGAAAAAAGTATTCCCCTATTCCCTCAGAATCAAATCTTATGAAGGAAAGGTCTCCGAGTTTTACGACCCCTATTGCTTTCTGCCTGTGCTCACCGACTTTGATCTCTACCTTATGGGTGAAGGGAGACATTACAAGAAGTATGAGAAGTTAGGTGCGCACGTGATGACCATAAACGGCATAAGAGGCGTTCATTTTGCTGTCTGGGCGCCCAATGCAAAGCGCGTCAGCGTTATTGGAGACTTCAACAACTGGGATGGAAGAAGACATCAGATGCGGGTACTCGCCTCATCAGGAATATGGGAAATATTCATCCCCGGTTTCAAGGAAGGGGAACTTTATAAATTCGAGATTAAGTCGAGGTTTAAAAAATATATTGCAGTGAAGGCAGACCCTTATGCCTTCCACTTTGAAGTACGGCCAAAGAGCGCTTCCATCGTTTACGACATCAGTGGATACAAATGGAACGACAGGAGATGGATGGAGATGCGACCGAAAAAGAACTGGCTTGAGTCGCCCATCTCCTTCTTTGAAGTCCATCTTGGCTCCTGGATGAGGGTGCCTGAAGAAGGCAACAGGTTCCTGACGTACAGGGAGATCGCTGATAAGCTGATAGATTATGTGAAGGGTATGGGTTACACCCATATAGAACTCCTTCCTGTAACTGAGCACCCCCTGGACGCATCCTGGGGTTACCAGACGCTTGGATATTTTGCACCTACAAGCAGGCACGGTACCCCGGAGGATTTCATGTACTTTGTGGATAAATGTCATCAGAACAACATAGGGGTTATTCTTGACTGGGCACCTGCACACTTTCCTGCAGATGGACACGGACTTGGCTATTTTGACGGGACATGTCTTTTCGAGCATAAGGATCCAAAGATGGGATTTCATCCCGACTGGGGAACAAAAATATTCAACTATGGAAGAAATGAGGTGAGAAACTTCCTCATATCAAATGCCCTCTTCTGGCTTGAGAAGTATCATATTGACGGCCTGCGTGTGGATGCCGTTGCATCAATGCTCTATCTTGATTACTCGCGAAAAGAGGGTGAATGGATACCAAACGTCTTTGGTGGTAACGAAAACCTCGAAGCTATATATTTTGTAAAGAGTTTTAATGAGATCGTCCACCAGTATCATCCCGGCATACTCACTATCGCCGAGGAATCAACAGCATGGTCCGGCGTTTCGAAGCCGACATACCTCGGTGGTCTCGGTTTCAGTCTGAAATGGAATATGGGTTGGATGCACGACATGCTTGTCTACATGACAAAAGAGCCGATACACAGGAAATACCATCACAACAACATTACCTTTAGTCTTCTCTACGCATTTACGGAAAATTTCGTCCTTCCCTTTTCACACGATGAGGTTGTTCATGGAAAACGTGCAATGCTCAGCAAGATGCCCGGGGACATGTGGCAAAAGTTTGCAAACCTGAGACTTCTCTATGGTTATATGTACGGACACCCCGGTAAAAAACTCCTCTTTATGGGTGGAGAATTTGGCCAATGGGATGAATGGAATCATGATAAAAGTCTCGACTGGCATCTCCTGAAATTCAAACCGCACAGACTACTCCAAAAATATGTCATGGACATCAACTATCTCTATCAGTCTGAACCTGCCCTCTTTGAGGTTGATTTCAGTTACGAAGGTTTTGAATGGATAGACTTTCACGATACAGAACAGAGTATTATCTCTTTTATCAGGAAGGCAAAGAACCCGCAGGACTTTCTCGTTATCGTATGTAATCTTACCCCCGTTCCGAGAATCGGATACCGCGTGGGTGTTCCGGAGCATTGTTTTTATAAGGAGATACTGAATAGTGACTCCAGGATATATTGGGGGAGTAACCTGGGCAACTCAGATGGCGTGCATTCGGATGAAACCCCATGGCAGGGAAGACCGTATTCGATTAATATTATCCTCCCACCCCTCGCCACTCTCATATTCAAGCCTCTGAGAGGATAGCACCGTTTTATTTACTACCATTCTTATGGGCTCTGTGGTTAATTAGAAAATCTCGGCAAAATTGCCTGAATGGTTACCTTGACCTACTCTATAATCTTAGGCACCCTGAAGAATTTCTCAGTATGATCCGGGGCATTCATCAAGGCATCTTCTCTCGGGATTGAAGGCCCTGGTACGTCATTCCGCATTACATTACTGAGGGGCAGTACGTGGGATGTTGGTTCAATGTTTCTTGTGTCAAGCTCATTGAGTTTCTCCATATAATCAAGGATGCTGCTAAGTTGCGAACCAAAGAGTTCCTTTTCTTTCTCCGTAAGAGACAATCTTGCCAACGACGCAATATGTTCAATCTCTTCTATTGATATCCTCACCGCTACACCCGGCTATATCCTTTCAAGATTTACGAACTTGATAGCGATCCTTTTTAGGCCAATGATAGGAAAGTTGACTGTTATCTTTTGATCATCTCCATCTCCGTAACAGTCACGTACGACCCCGACACCCCAGGTTGGATGTTTTACTCTGGAGCCGGCAGAATACAACGCGAAGGCATGTTTGGGAAGAACCTTCTTCTTCGCCGCTTCCTGCTTTGTTACCGGATAAACTGTAATCACCTCTACCCATTTGCAGCAGTTCTTGAGAATATCTTTAAGGAATCTTGAGGGTTCCTGGTCCTGTACTTTCGCATAAAGTTTTCTCTTACTCGCACCTGTTAACCAGAGGATGTCCCTTGCCCTCGTCAGCCCTACATAAAAAAGCCTCAGTTCCTCAGTGATTTCATCTTTTCCTTCTGTAGCCATACAATATGGCAGAACACCTTCTTCAAGCCCCATGATAAACACCACAGGAAATTCAAGACCTCTTGCATTATGCAGTGCCATCAGGGAAATGTAGTTTCCTTTGGATGTTTCGTCCATACTCGTACACAAAGATATCTGATCAAGGAAATCTTTTATATCTCTACCATCCGCAGAGGCGATGAGTTCTTCGACATTCCTTATTCTGTCCTCGTCAAGGGTCTTTGCATAACCGGACCTGTCAAGAAGGTTTCTCAACATCTCAGCCGCAGACCTGTATTTCAGCGAAGAAAAATTCTCAATGAGCTTGATAAACTCTGTAAGTTTCTCTTTCACGGCAGAATTGAGACCGTCAGTACGGGAAGTCGTCTTTATTGCATCAAACAGTGATAGCGATTTCTTCTTCGCCTCCTGTTCTATCTTTGAAAAGATTACATTATTTATCCCCCGTGACGGGCAGTTGATAATCCGCCTGAGACTCACATTATCCCCACGATTAAGGCAAAGACGCATGTAAGCAACAATATCTTTGATCTCTCTCCTGTGATAAAAACTGACATTACCAAAAATACGGTAAGGGAGACCCTCACGGCACAGTGCATCCTCCAAGACTCTCGCCTGCAGGTTGACACGATAAAATATGGCGAAATCTCTGTAATCATACCTCCCTTTCAAATACTGTTCCTTTATCACCTTAGCAATGTATTTTGCTTCTTCCTCATAGGCAGGGAACCAGCAGCAGTACACCTTTTCACCTTCGTCTCTCTTTGTCCACATATTCTTAGATTTCCTACCGAAATCCTGTGCAATGACGGAGCCCGCAACATTAAGTATGTTCTGGGTAGAACGGTAAGTCTGTTCGAGTTTGATCAGTTTCATCCCGGGAAAGTCATTCTCGAAACTCTTCATGTTATGAATATCAGCGCCTCTCACCCGATAGATGAACTGGTCATCATCACAAACAACACATACCCGTTTGTGAGTCGACGTGAGAAGTTTAAGGAGACAGTATTGAGCATGCGTCGTATCCTGAAAATCATCGACGAGGAAATAAGAAAACATGCCCTGGTATTTCTTCAGGACCTTCGGATTCTTCTCGAACAGTTTTACAGTCATCATAACGAGATCGTCATAATCAAGGGCGTTGCTCTTTCTGAGTTCATCCTCATACCTGACATAAATCTTTGCCAGTTTCTCATCAAAACCGAACCCATCACCTGAAGAAAGAAACTTGTCGGGTCCTACGAGAGAAGACTTAAGAGAATTTATTCGCGAAACAATGCCCTTATAAAGGGCTTCGTGGATTTTGAACTCCTTTAAGATGTGTCGGACAAGATGGCACTGATCATCTTCATCATAAATGGAAAAACTGCCGGTATGGCCAAGTACCTTGATCTCCTTACGCAATATCCTGTTACATTGTGAATAGATCGTACCTACCCAGCAGGAATCCGTATTCTTCTCAAGGAGATTGCGCACCATTGTCTTCACTTCCTCCGCTGCCTTATTCGTGAAAGTAACAGTAAAGATCGAATCAGCTTGGAGTCCTTTTACTTTTACAAGGTAGGAAAACTTGTGAGCAACAACTTTCGTCTTACCACTCCCGGCGCCTGCCGATATGAGTAAGGGACCTTTCGTATAGAGGATAGCTTCTTTTTGCTGCGGGTTTAGACCATTCGTGAGAATTTCTTTTAACATTTCTCCATCCTTTAGATTAACAGATATTCTCTATTTAAATCTATGTTCCCCTTTATTTCATAAGCATCTTGAATTTACAGAACGTATTGAGTTGCACTTCAACACTTGAAATTCAAGAAACTCAGGATGAAGAGAACTCATCTTCATTCCACGGTGACACTCTTCGCGAGATTTCTTGGTTGATCAACATCGCATCCTCTCAGAACCCCAACGTGATATGCAAGGAGTTGGACCGGTACAGACATCAAGATAGGTGTGAGATAGGGATTCGTATTAGGTACAAGGACACACTTATCTGAGATCCTGAAAACCGCACTGTCAGGATTGTCGGTAATGGATATCACTCTCCCTCCCCTGCTTTTTACCTCCTGGATGTTCGAAATTATCTTTTCATGAAAGCTATCCAGGGGTGCAAGTACAATGACAGGAAGTTCTTCGTCTATCAGAGCTATCGGTCCATGTTTCATCTCACCGGCAGGATATCCCTCCGCATGGATGTACGATATTTCTTTCAACTTCAATGCGCCTTCAAGTGCAATGGGATAGTTGATACCTCTGCCAAGGTACAGAACTCCTCTCGCCTTAAAAATATCCTTTGCTATATTTCTTATGTCATCATCCACGGCTAATGCTGTCTCAACTTTTCCGGGGAGTACCAGAACTTCTCTCAACAACTCCCTTGACCGGTCCTTTGAGATCATATTTCTTGCCTCTCCCAAAGCAACGGCAAAGAGGTAAAGTGCAACAAGTTGGGCTGTAAATGCCTTTGTTGATGCGACCCCTATCTCAGGCCCGGAATGGGTATAAAACACAAAATCGGCCTCCCTCGAAGACGTACTTCCCACGACGTTGCATATACTCAAAACCTTTGCCCCAAGCCTCTTTGCTTCCCTCTGGGCTGCGAGGGTGTCGGCCGTCTCTCCTGACTGGGTTATAGCTATCATCAGGTCGCCGGACCCTACTATTGGTTTCCTGTAGCGAAATTCTGATGCCACATCAACTTCGGTAGGAATCCGTGTGAGTTCCTCTATCATATATTTGCCGATAATGGCTGCGTGATAGGATGTGCCGCAGGCAACAGCAAAAATTTTCTCGACCCTTTTCAGATCGTCGCTGCTGAATCCAAATTCATCTAAATTCACACCCATCTCTTCAAGATAGAGCCGCCCTTTCAGTGTATCTCCTATTGCCCTCGGCTGTTCATAAATCTCTTTGAGCATAAAATGCTTAAAGCCGCCCTTCTCGGCCATTGCGAGGCTCCACGGGACAGATTTGACTTCCTTCTGGAGAGGTGTACTGTCAGGTGCCATAACCGAAACACCCCTGTCTGTCAGGACGGCCATTTCCCCGTCATCGAGAAATATCACATCTTTTGAATAACTCAGGAAAGCCGGAACATCCGAGGCAAGAAAAAATTCTCCGTCACCCAATCCGACAACAAGGGGGCTATCCTTCCGTATTCCCACGATTTTATGAGGCTCATCCTCCTTTACAACGACGAGTGCATAGGAACCTCTCACTTCTTTCATTGCTTCTCTCACAGCAACTTCCAGGGGATATTTTTTTGTTTGTTCCTCGATGAGATGGCAGATGACCTCCGTGTCAGTCTCGGATTTAAATTCATAGCCCTTTGCAACCATTGCTGCCTTGAGATCAAGGTAGTTCTCCACAATCCCGTTATGGACCAGGACAATACTGTTTGACCTGTGGGGGTGGGCATTTTCATCTGACGGCCTCCCATGGGTAGCCCACCTTGTATGACCTATCGCCGTATTACTGGATGGTTTTTCAGACTCGAGAATCGATGCTAAATTTCTTATCTTCCCGGTACATCGTCTGATCTCGATGCCTTTATCGGAAAAAAAGGCTATCCCTGCAGAATCATACCCTCTGTATTCAAGGCGTCTCAGACCTTCAAGTACCACGGAGACCGCATCCTTCTTACCGATATATCCGATTATCCCGCACATATCTTCACCAGCAAAAAAGCGTATAGCATTGAGCTTAGAGTTCTAATCTTAATTCTTTGCTCTTCGCTCTTTGCTCTTCGCCCTCCGCTTTTTATTCTGCTCACTCTTGACTCTTAACCGCCTTTTGGTTACCCAATTTCTAAGATTCCTCTGCTCTACTCTGCTGAGGGCAAGTGCCATGGAAGGTACATCCTCTGTGATCGTAGAGCCGGCACCTATAAATGCACCTCTCCCTACCTTTACAGGAGCGATAAGCTGAG
>JBGPPR010000014.1:0-10854 GCA_041488675.1 Thermodesulfovibrionia bacterium | reverse complement strand
GAGATTGCCATGCCCTCCGGTCTCGCAATGACAATGTAAAAACATTTAGTGCGTTATATATAGGGAACGCATCTCGGATCAGGTGCTTTAGTATTCCCTGATATCAAGAAACTGACAGCAGGACAGCCTCCATGACATTGATGATGCAATGCACAATCCTTATTGGGGCAGGAATTCCGTTCAAAGGTTCTGAAGAAGTCGAGGATTGGGTTCTTCCATATCCTGCTGAAGGCATCATTTAAGATATTGCCAAGTCTATAATTATCATATCTTGCAAAAAGATAACAGGGATAGACTGTTCCGTCAGGCATTACAGTGAGTTTCGTTGTGCCTGCTGGACATCTGACATGTTGGAGGACAGGATACTTTTTACTATCTGGGAGAAAGCCTGAGCAGAATACTCCCTCCACATTCTTATGAATACTTTTTAAACCGTTCAGCTTTTTGAGGAACTCGCAGAAGTGAAGGCTCATTTTCAGGTCGTCCTGACAGACTGAATCCATAAAGAGCAGATAATATCGTAGGTCCGGAAGGCTCAGGTATTGTCCGGCACTTTCTGGGATTGTCGCTTTTTTAGAACAGACGCTCTTTAAGATGGGTTTGTGTTTGATGATATATTCGTGAAGCTTTCCAGGAACTGAGCCGGAATTCAGTGAAACGCCTATCTGTATCTGATCTTTCTTATATGTTTGCGACAGTCTCTCCAGGAGGTGAACACTGCGCCCATTCGAACTGATTGTGGCCTTTAAATTCCTCTTCCAGATGAGTTTCACGATCTCTAAAAAATCCGAATGGAGCGTTGGCTCTCCTCCAAGGATATCTATCTCCTTTATCCCGATGTCTGCGACACATCCAACAACTCTTGCGCAATCGGTGATTGAAATATCCTTTACTGTTCTAATTCCTCTGTTGAAACAAAAAGTGCACGAAAGGTTACATCGGAGAGTGGGGTAGAACTGTATGTACTGAGGCTTTGACGGAAAGTTATTCATGGCGAACTCTGTTCCAATGCCTGTCATTCGGGCTGTCTTGTCGGTCCCGACTGCTTTTGGGTTAGGGATTAATAATATATAAACCTGAATCCTGCGTGATTATGCAATTATGGTAATACAAATTTTGAAGAAATCCAATAAAGTCGACTTAATATGTATAATCAGGTTTCTGTGACACACCGAAAATAGGTCAGGCATCTTGCCTGACTAATCCGAGGCAAGATGCCTCGGCTATTTTCACGCAGGATTCAGGATAAATACATTTCATGGTGCGAGATGTCAAAAGAGGAAGAAATTACAGAGCAATCAAAGCAGATACTCTGCAAGATTTATTTTGTACTTGTTCGGGTCCAGAGTTTTCACGATCGTTCTCAAATATCTTCCTGTCCCGTCTTTCTCGGCAAGGTCTACCACGGGACCGCGAACATTTTTCCCGCTGCCGTCAAGAATGATCAGCACTCTTGGTCTGTCTGCAAAGGCTGAATTACATTCATACACAAGACCAATCTCTTTTGTATTGAGCATGACAAGTGTCCCGATGGGATAGATACCGACCATATTTGTGAAAAATTTAAAGAGCAAAGGATCAAGCTGAGATCCTGCCCCTTCCAGCATAATACTCAGCGACTTATCAGGAGACATAGGGATCCTTTTATATACTCGCGCTGATGTCATTGCATCATACTGATCCGCAAGCATCACGATGCGTGAATAGAAGTCAAGTTCCCTGTATTTTTTCACCTTGGGATATCCCGAGTGGTCACAATTCAGATGGTGCTCAAATGAGACGATCGAGGCTCGAATAGTAGTACTGTTGAAGCTGCCCAAACCCAGGATTGCCTTTACCCCCCATACAGGATGTTTTTTTATGATATTCCACTCTTCATCATTGAAGCTCGAAGGTTTATTCAGCACTTCGTAGGGTATCTCTACCTTGCCAATGTCATGGAAAAGTGCTGCCAAGCCAAGCTCTGTTAATGCCGGCCTGCCCAGCCCGACTCGCTGACCGAGGGACATTGAAAGAATGCTGACGTTTACCATGTGATGGTAGGTATATTCATCGTAGTCTTTGATCGCTGTTAAACTGAGGAGAAAATGTTCATCTTCAAGCAACTGGTCAACCATAGTCTCGACGATCCTTTTAGCTTTCTTGATATCGACTTTCTGTCCTGTCTTGATCTTCGACAATACCCCTTTTGTATACGAAACAGCATTGAAATATGTCTTCTTGATAAATTGTCTTGTATCAACCTCGCCGTCGCCTTCACCGATCTTTTTCAACCGGTCTTCCACAACATTTCTCAACCGATCTATCTGAAAGGCATTGGATTCCATCACCATCTCGGACATCTTCTCAAACGGCAAATCTGCGAAACCGGCTGTAACAAAGGCTTTCAAGAAAATAAGGATGTCCTCAGGTTCCAAGGGAGATGTAAACATGACTTTTCCAAGATCTCTTTTCCTGAATTCCTTTATGAGGAAATCGAAGTTCAGGAGGTATTCAAGGAAATACCGTATCCTCGAATCATTCAGATAAAAGAACTCTCCAACGAGCTCGAGGGCGATACTTTTCTCTGATTCTATCAATGGATTCAATAGAGAGACGAGTTTTTCGATAGCAGTCCTCACAGCGATATTGCTTGGGTCGTGAATGAGAGACGTCTTCAAGACAATAGAAAGCTGATTGACTATTTCACCTGCTCGACTATGAATGCTGCCGGCCTCTTTACTGACCATGTTCAAGCTTTCTCATGGCGGACTGAGCAAATTCCTTCAGGAGTTTATTTTTTGAATCGCCGTATTTATGGAGATAGGGGAGTGCGTCCTTATTGCCGAGAAGACCAAGGCAGAATGCTGCACAAGCCTTTTCGTCATAATATTTATCCCACCAGAGGAAAGACCCTTTCTTCAATGTTCCTATCAGAAAATCAAAGACTTCTGCGTCCTTCCACCTGGAAAGTATCTCATAGAATATTTTTTTCTCCTCAAAATCTTTTTCTTTGAACATCCGGTCTGAGATTTTGTCGAGGATTATCCTTTTCGCTCCAATGGAACCAACCTTTCCAAGAGCCCTGGCGGCTTCAATTCTGACCCCAATGTCCGGGTCGCTAAGGTACTCTTTCAGGGGCTTCAATATCTCTGGTCCCCCGATTTCAGCGATGGCCCTGATTATCTCTTTTCTGACCCGTGTGTCTTCAGTTCTCATAGCCTTCAGAAGGTATTCAATCGCTCCTTTATCCCTGATCTTTTTGAGAATAGAAATAACGTCTTTCACGATAAGCCAATTGTTATCGCTAAGAGATGAAGCGAGAGTCTTGATGTCCTGTCTGCCAAGAAAAACAAGGGATTCCATGACCTTCTTCCGCCCTTGTAGTGTTTTCGTCTCACCAAGGAGTTTCACAAAAGGCAGTATTGCTCTGCTGGACAGAAGAGCAATAAACTCCCCAAAAATCTCATCATCCAGCTCGACATCACTGTCCAGAATTTCACGGAGAATACCTATGACATCATCGGTTCCGAGATAGAGGAGGACTTTCCCGATATGTTTTTTCATCTCCTCTGTCGATGCAGGATCCCCGAGCATCTCTTTTGCTCGTTTCATAGCTCTCACAACGACGCCGATATTTCCCTCCCTTAGCGCAAACTTAATAGTTTCTTTAAAAAACTGCACTGTACTTTCCAGGATGCCGGTCACGTCTTCAGCATGATAGAGCATTTCGAAAAGGATCGCCATCAGTTTGTCTATCTTGTTACTTGAATCACTTTCGAGTTCCTTCATAAGAATCTGCAAATCCTTATCAGAAACGGGGATAACAGATAAATCCGATAGCCCTTCGTCGCTGAATTCGTCAACATAAGCCCTCATGAGACCCTCAATATCTGAAACCCTCCGTTTTGCCGCATTTACAGCCTCGATTTCATACTCCTCTCCGTCGGAATCCAGGAGAACACTATCATCTACAACATATTGTATGTTCTGAAAATCTTTTTCCCATAGGAGCGTAACAATATCATCATCAATATTTTCGCAGTCGAAATCCATAGCGATAACTTTCAGGAAGCCCTCGAGTTCTTCCTGAAGCAATCCTCTTTTGAAGGTTAACTCCCTCAAACCGTCTTTAAAGAAAAACAGCGCCAAGTTATCTTCCTTTTCAGGGTTCTGATATATCTCTTCTGAATCATAAAAGATACTGTGCTGTTTTATTTTAAGGGACAAAGTATCCGTATAATGGAAAAAGTCATCAAACCTGGAGTAAAGATCTTCCAAGGTTTTCATATAAATAGGATTGTTTGTCGGATACATTCTGAGGGTCTTTTTCGCCTTTACGACGCTTTGAATGATGTCTCTTGGGTGACTTGTTTGCTCTGATTGTTCCATATTAAAAAACTAACACAGTATTCAACACGTGTCAAACGTTAGACGAGGAATATTTTTCTCTCCCGCGCAAAATTCTTGATTATTATTAATGTTTGATGGAGTCTCTGAAGTCTGATATTCCTCCACCGTATTGACTGCGTATCGTTGTGCGGGAACTTCTCAGACCTGATCTCCGACTGGGCCTTCATGATTTCATTGAAGAGTCCTTTCATAGATTCATTATCGAGGGACTTCAAAAATATGGGGTTCACTGTGAGATATCCCTCCGCTATATCGTAGGCAACTGCTTTGACGCTCTTTCCCCTTATAGTAGGCATCAGGCAGGCTTTCTCCTGCCAAAAATTCTCGCAACGAGTATTCCAATCTCGTAAAGCACAATTATGGGGACTGCCATCAAAGTCTGATTGAATACATCAGGTGTCGGGGTGAGGATGGCAGCAACAACGAAGGCTATTAAGATGGCATATTTTCTATGTTTTGCAAGGGTCTTTGGACTGACAAAGCCCATTCTGGTAAAAAAAACAATCAATACCGGAAGCTCAAATATTGCACCGAATGCCAGAATAAACTTGAGACAAAAGTCAACATACTTTTCTACGGAAATCATTGGGATCATTGATTCAGTTTTATAGGTGAGGAGGAAACCCATTGCAAAAGGGAGCACCAACAAAAAACAGTAAGCCGCTCCAAGGAGAAAGAAAGTGGTTGTAATAACAACAAAGGGGATTACATATTTTTTTTCCTTATGTAAAAGGCCGGGTGAAACAAATTTCCAGAGCTGAGAGAAGATTACGGGAAGAGAGAAAACAACACCTGTTATGATAGCAATTTTCATGTGCATCCAGAAAGCCTCAGCAGGTGCAAGGAAAATAAGAGAAATGTTATGTGTTGCTTTTCTTTCTATAAGTTGAAGATACGGTGAAGTAACACTGAGTGAAATATCGTACTTCAGCGGAAAGGTTAAAAATCGAAAAATGTCTTCGGAATAGTTGAAGGCGGCGGCGAATCCTATCACCACAAAGACAAGGCATATGATAATCCTTTTTCTTAAGTCAACAAGGTGTTCGGTAAAAGGCATCTTGATTTCTTGCATCTATGCCTTCTTCTCCTGTTCTTCATCTTTCTGCTCAGTTTTTTCTTTCTTTTCCGTTTCTTCCCGTTTTTCTATTTTCTCTTTCTCCCCTACCTTTTCCTCTACTTCCTCTTCTTTTTCTTCTTCTTCCTCCTCCTCTACTTCCTCTACTTCCTCTTCTTCCTCCTCCTCTACTTCTTCTTCTTCCTCTACTTCCTCTTCTTCTTCCTTCTCCTCATAAGCATTCTCATCCGGCTTAGGAACCGGAGCTTGGCCAACAGGTACCATAACCTGTTTGTAGCCGGTCTCAACCTGTTTTCTCACATCGTCCAAGGTTTGCTTTAAGTCGGCGAACCCTTTCGCAACTCCGCCCTGCTCCTGACTCTCTATCTCCCTAAACTCGGTCTGAACCTGTCTCTTTGCATCATTTAATGACTTCTTTATTTCCGCGAGACCCTTACCAAGCGCCCTGGCAAGTTCCGGAAGTCTCTTGGGACCGAAGACAAGAAGAGCAACTACAAATATCACTACCAGTTCTGACATGCCTACATCGAACATCCTTTATTTACTCCTCTTCATACAATTTCTTGATAACCTTCTTTTCATGAGGTAAAAGAAAACTTACAGATAGTAAAAGCCTGTAATTAGGATCCTTAGTTTCAATGTCAAATGCAGCACCTACCGTAGTATATAACATGTCTGAAGCTTTTACTCTGTAACCCACCCTTAACTCTGTTGAATCGAACTTCTTCGAATCAAAACCTTTCCTTGAGTATAATTCAGCAAGAAGCTTCATGTTGTGAGCGGCGGCAAAGTCAATGCCCGCTGCCAGGATTACCTGATCATCAAGACTTGCCCTGCCGGGCTTTTCATAAAGAACATTGAAATGTCCTTTGACAGGTCCTACCCTTTTGCTGACGATCAGACCACCACCAAAGCTGCCTTCTGTGCTGAACTCATCGCGTCCTGATGGAATTGAGGCGTTCAGAATGTAAGCTACCGACGGGCCGTACTTGTTTTCATCCACAAATCTGTGCTTAAACCCGACAGCAATATCTTCAAAACCATCGACCTTGTCAGCCCATTTATAAATATAAGGGATGGTAACATCAAACTCTACGGTATCAGTAATACCATAGGCTGCTTTGAATAAAAACCTGTAAAAGTCCGGGTCAAAAAGGATTTCAGCATCTGCAGAAAGAGCGACTTTTCCTTTCTGAAGACTCTCGGCACTAAAAGTCGAAAAAACACCGTACGGAGAAACAGGTTGTAATCCTGTCACGTCAAAGCCGGAAGAACTCTTGGGGAAGGAGAGAATGAGTAGTATGAGAGGCAGAAAAAGATACTTTTTCATTTCTAAAACATAACAGAAAAGCTTGAGACTGTCAATGAAGCGGCTCACGGGATTTAAAGCCGTTCGTATACTGCATCCTCCATGACGGACTATCTTCTTGTTTTAAGAAGCTGCTGTGTTTTCAGCAGGTCCCGTTTGGCACCGATCTTATCAAAAATTATCTCTGCCCGTTTCAGAAAAAGAGACTCTCCTGTTCTGCTGCCCATCTCCAGATATGTTGTGCCGAGTTCATGACGAGCCCCTAACTTCTCCGCGATGGAAAGGCTTCGTTGCCAGCACTTTTGAGCAGCTGCCGGCTTGCCATTGCACCACTTATAAGAGCCTTGAATGCGATAGGCATGCGGCAAACCCGCACGATACATCTTGGCTTCTTTCAATGCCTTCACGCAAGCCCGTCTCGCTTTTTCAAAGGCGTCAAGTTTTTCAGACCCCTCAGACCGTTCAGCGGCAGCGAGACGAGTTTCTGCCAGAACATTGAAAAGTCTGGTAACAGGAGGGCCTTTTAACCCCTGCTCCGTAACAATACGCTCGCCCTTTTCCAGTACCTCAAAGGCTTGCTTTAATTTGCTTTGATACAGATAACATCTGGCAAGATCACGTTTTGCGTCTATCATACCTTGATAGTCAGGTACAGTCATATGCATCTCCAGGGACTTCTGAAGGCACTCTTCAGCGGCGACAAGGGCACCAGAGCGCAAAAGGTTAAGCCCTTGTCCCCACAATCCCCATCCCCAGATCTGTCTGTCAGCTCCTTCCTGACCAACTTTGGCGATATTCTTGAATACTTCAAAGCTGCGGGTAAAGTCCCCTTTGAAATGAAACAATTCAGCGCATATTGAGCTTGCACCGCCCCATCCCCGTAGATTGCCTGCTGCCCAAAACGCCTCTGCAGCCTTCTGACAATCCTCAATGGCTGGTTCCCATTTAGATAGAATGTCTTCGTGTATCGCACGAGCGAGATAGGCAAGGCCTACTGCTATCGGATTTCTAATCTGTTCCGCGAGAGCTACGGCACGCTGATGGTACCTATCTGCAAGCCTGAACATGCGTATGTGGTCCAAAATCAATCCCACTCCAAGACATCCCTGAACAATTCCAAGAGAAAAGTTACTTTCTTCCGAGAAATTCAAAAGCGATATCGCATCAAGTAAGAGACGCTCCCTGTCGATAAAGTAGTTAATCCAGCCGGTCACTTCGAAAATGCGTGAATGTTCTTCCACTGCCGGGTCATCTTTGGCGGGCACATGACGGATAAACAACGCGGGTAACCAAAGGTGACCCAATTGTTCCACAAGTTGCCGGGCAATGGCTAATCGAACATTCCAGCGTGAGATTGGATAAGGGTTCCCGATATATGTGAGTGCCCGCTGCATATATTCGGCGGCTCTATGATGTTCTCCCCGCCTGAAAAAGGCTTCACCCATCTTACGCTCAAGTACAGCACGCTGAAATGGATTCCATCGGTCGCCAAAAGCTCGCTCGTATGCAGCCATAGCCTGCTGGTAGTGAGAAAGGGCCTCAGCATCAGCAGCAACTTTAACGGCGCGGTCAGCAACCTTGAAAAGATAGTCCTGAGCCTTTTCCCAATCCTCGGCTTGAGCGTAGTGATAGGCCAGAAGGCCATAGAATTCTTCAAGACGGCCGGCAAATAATTCTTCAAAGCATTTTCCCACTCTATGGTGTAATTCTCTTCGACGTTTCAAGAGAATGCTGTCATAAGTTACTTCCTGCGTAAGTGTATGCTTAAACGAATATGCAAGTTCTGGAAGAGGGTTTTTTTCGTAAATGATCTCTAATTGCTGCAAGTTTTCGAGATGCGTGTGCAGATTCTCTTTATTTTCACAAACAGCTTCGAGTACTCGATAGAAAAAACTCCGTCCTATGACAGACGCGATCTTCAATATCTCCTTTGCATCTTCGGCAAGACTGTCAATACGGGCTACGATGACCCCTCTCAATGTGTGAGGAATAGTGATATGCTCAATTGCTTTGATAATCTGCCAGCGTCCTGTTGAAACATTCTGCTCAACCACTCCGGTATCGATAAGAGATCGTACTACCTCTTCCAAAAAGAAAGGGTTCCCCTCGGCCTTCTGCAATATCAAATTTCCCAGCCGCGAAGTTGGATCTTTAATTCTTATCAGATTGCTCAGCAGTATTGCACTGTCGACTGCTGAAAGGGGAATGACGGCAATCTCTGTAAAACGGTCAGCGTACTCTCTTGCCGCCACTGCTAATAAATAAACTCCAGGAGAATGATGATATCGGCGACTGACACAGCAGATCATAAGGGGAACTTCTCTGACAAGCGGCAAAAGATGTTCCAGGAGGTCACCTGAAGATTGGTCTGCCCACTGAAGATCCTCAAAGACGAGAAGCAATGGATTCTTCAATGAGAGTCGCTTAAAAAATCTCCGTGTCGCCCGAAAGATTTGTTTACCCATCGCCTCTCCATCCAGATACTTGACACGTTCTGCTAAATCATTCCTCACTTCCAAAGCCAATAGGCTTGCGAGATAGGGAAGAATCTCTGCTACCTGACCCGGAAAGAGAGATGTCACTTTCCTTTCGAGTTTTTCCCACGCTTCTCCTTCAGCGTCCTCCTCAGCGATTCCCGCGCAGGTCTTAATAATCTGTAAAAAGGGCCAGTAGCTGATAGACTTGCTGAAAGAGACCGCCCTCCCTTCCAGCCAGAGCAGGTTCCATCCTGCAACTTGATTCTTCAACTCTGCAAGGAGGCGCGATTTGCCGAGACCAGCATCACCAATAACAGTCACGATGCCGCCCTGACCCGCTAAAAGGCGACCAATATTCCCGATGAAAGAGGAAAATTCAATATTACGTCCTACCAACGGGGAGCCTATCTTCCTTGCCGGATGTTTCTTTACGTGATCTGAAAACTTTGGTACGCTAAGTAAGCGATATGTTAAAACAGGCTTTGTCTTTCCCTTCAGACGGATAGACCCGATTTCCTGAAAATTGAAGATACTCCTCGTCAAACGGTAAGTAGTAGGTCCCACAAGTATCTGTCCAGCCTTGGCCAGATCTTTCAAACGGGAAGCAACATTGACAGCATCACCCATCACCTCGTGTCGCTCGCTTATGCCGATGCCTCCCACAATGACGATGCCCGTGTTAACTCCTACATGGAGATTTAAATCCGTGTCATGAACTGAGTTAAAATCAGAAATTGATTCCATCATCTCGAAGCCTGCCCGAAGGGCCCTTTCCGGGTCATTTTCATGAGAGAAAGGGGCACCGAAGACTGCCATGATCGCGTCCCCGACATACTTTTCCAGTTTCCCCCCGTACTTTCCCACGATCTGCAGCAGATGATCAAAGCAATCATTTATGAGATCCCGTACCTCTTCAGGATCCATCTGTTCGGATATTGATGTAAACCGGGAAATATCGACAAACAGAACGGTTACAAATTTTCGTTCTTCCGGCAGGGCCCTAATAATTTCCTGATCAGGTACAACCCGAAAACCGCACTCTATGCAGAATTTCGCGGAGGGTGTATTGTCATGCCGGCAATGAGGACATTGCATTTTTTCTCCCCCATGCCTTCACCCCGTGGAAGTGACCCCATGGCTTACCATGGGGATGATGAATAAAGAAATCATCCGTTTTTGCACACGGGATCAAGTGTCCATTGTGTATTCCAACGGGGTTTACTTTTTCATCAAGAACAACAAATACTTAATAAGTCTCAAAAGTAATAAGTCACATCCATGAAACAGGATATCCCGTTCAGTCTCATATAGCATACTCAGCAAATTTCATATGTCAAGAAATTTTTCCTTTCTGCGTAATCCTTCAGTAAAACTGGGTATGTCATAACCCCATCTTGCCTCTCTATGAGCCGTTGGCTCCTCTTTGAGCCGTGGCTCCGAGCCAATAGGCGAGCCATAGGCCCCTTATCTTTTCGCCTCGGTCGCATCGGGCGACTCGCCGAGGAGAGCGAATCCGCCTGAGTGCGGAAAGGGGAGGAATAAACCCCCTCTTAGGTTAAGGGGAAAGGGGGAGTTACACAATCCACCCGTCACTGAAGGGT
>JBGPPR010000013.1:0-10935 GCA_041488675.1 Thermodesulfovibrionia bacterium | reverse complement strand
GAGGGCGCAGGAGACAAAGAAATATTGCTGTGCGAGCCTCAACTGTTTGCCGACGTATGGCTCGTCATCGGGATAGAGGATCTTGCCGATCGCTTCCGATGCAATTTTTTCATTGACCGCGCCAAAATAATCACCGCTGTTGAATGCCTCAAAATCAAAGGATTCGACGGCCTCGGACTTCCAAAGACGCAAAAGGTTTATTGTTGCAACTCTATATCCGGATACGGGGGTATCATACGCAATTCCTTTGATAGAAAACTTTGGAATCCAGCGCACCCGGAAACAGTCCTGTTCGTCGTAATACGACTCAGTGCTGCCGCCGAGACTTACATTGTAAGTGATCTCGGGGCGCGGAACCTCCCATGGGTTACCGGGGAGAAGCCACTTATCAGTCATTGCAACCTGCCAGCCGTCCCGAATCTCCTGGTCAAAGGCGCCGAATTCATAGCGGACTCCGTACCCGATTGCAGGAATCTCCAGCGTTGCAAGTGAATCCATGCAGCAGGCTGCGAGCCTTCCGAGACCACCGGTGCCAAGCCCTGGCTCTTTCTCTTGTTCGGTAAGGTCGTTTAAATGGAGACCCAACTCTTTCACAGCTTGAAAAACCTCATTATGGATGCCCAGGTTGATGAGGTTGATTCCGAGATGTGGTCCCATGAGAAACTCGGCAGACAGATAAGCAACGACTGTCAGATCTTCTGTAAAGTTTTGGACTGTCTTGATCCATCGTTGGATCATCCTGTCCCTGATGGAGTACGCAAGTGCCGTATACCAGTCGTTTCGCGTTGCGGTATGAGGAACCTTTGCGAGGTGAAAGTAAAGATTTTCAAGCACAGACTGCCTGATCGCTGCCACGCTCAGCCCAATGCGTACATCCTCATGCTGCTGCTGAGACGGCGCGGGGGTTACTTTCCTCTCTTCTTGCATAGCATATCCAATGATTTGTGAGCACTTACATTATACCTTTTTTTATTATCCTTCAAGACTTTGTATTTTCGGTACAAACCAGTATGATCCTTTGGCTCAAAAGGAGCACGAAAATAAATAATCCCCCCTTCACCCTAACCCTCTCCCACAAGTCGGTACGACTTGCAACCGAGGGGAGAGGGAACTTTCTTAGTTTTCCCCTCCCTTGATGGGAGGGGCTGGAGGGAGGGTGAACTCAAGGAACAACAACCCTCGGAACGGAGTTCGCTATGAATAAAATAAGTTGAGATGTCATCAGAAAATACAGCTTGTAGGTATTTATCGGATATAATTGAAGAGAAAATTGATAAAGGAAATCTCGATTAAAGAATATGACCCTTATCGAAGGTCTCTACTATATCGGTTATTCAATAAAAAAACGGCGAGTCCTGAAGCATCAGAAAAGGCTTCCCTGTAAGGTAATCAGTATCGGTAACATAACTGTTGGTGGAACAGGCAAGACACCTGCCACTATTGCGGTCGCAGAAGAAGCCAGAAAAAGGGGACTCATACCGGGCATTCTGACAAGAGGCTATAAAGGAAAGACGAAAGGTCCCTGTTTTGTGAGCAAAGGTGATAGGCCTCTTTTGAACGAGGAAGAAGCTGGTGATGAACCTGTACTTATGGCTGAAAGATTAGAAGGCATACCTGTGATAAAAGGTGCAGACAGATACGAAGCAGGCATGTTTGCACTCAGCTCTTTTCCCTCAGCTCTTCGCCCTGATATTTTTGTGCTCGACGACGGGTTTCAGCATTGGAAGCTCTTCAGGAATAAAGACATACTGCTTATAGATGGTACGAACCCTTTCGGGAATGGAAAGCTCTTGCCTCTGGGGCCGCTGAGGGAACCTCTCGGTGCAATTGACAGAGCGGACATTATTGCAATAACAAAAACAGTCGGAACTCAGAAGTCAGTAGTCCGCCCCCCCCACCCCTCCCCATCGAGGGGGGAGGTCGGAATCGACTCGTACCGAGACAAGGGAGGGGGTGTCAGAGGTCATCAGTCAATAAATAGCCTTGTTGAAGAAATAAGGCGGTATAACTCAAAGGCTCCTCTCTTCTTTGCTGAGCATAAACCAGCAAGATTCGTAACTGCATCGGGTGAAACTTTTCCCCTTCAATGGGCGAGAGACAAGAGATTTTTTGGTTTCTGTGGTATAGGCAACCCAGAGTCTTTCAAAGAAACTCTTTTGACAGCAAGCTTAGATTTGAAAGGGTTCAAATCTTACAGGGATCATTACGAATACAATGCAGGGGACATGAAAAAGATCATAGAAGATTCAAGAAAAGGTAATGCCGACTGGATTGTCACAACAGAAAAGGATATAATGAGACTCAAAAAGCTGGATCTTCCGGAGAATCTTGTTGCATTGGCTATTGAATTTACTGTTGGTGAAGGATTTTATGAAGAGGTTTTTGGTAAACTGCAAAATTTAAAATAGTGAAAATTTAAGAGGGTGAATGGTCAAGTATATTAATGTTAGAAGCAAGTCAAGGGTTGAATTCATTGATGTTACCGGGATGGTCCAGGAAGTTGTGAAAGAAATAGGGGTGCAGGAAGGTATCTGTTATCTCTATGTTCCTCATACGACTGCGGGAATCACCATCAATGAGGGTGCTGACCCGAGCGTGCAGCGTGACATACAGAACATTCTCAGCAAACTTGCTCCACAGGATGTGAATTATTTTCACAGGGAAGGCAATGCCGACGCCCACATAAAGTCGACCCTTGTCGGCGCTTCTGTCCATGTGATAATCGATGAAGGCAAGCTTCTCCTGGGAACGTGGCAAGCTATTTTTTTCTGTGAGTTTGATGGCCCAAGACACAGAAGGATAGCAATCAAATTTGCATGATCAATGTCGGAAAATAGATTTTCTGATGATGAGCGGTCTCTTCGGAATGAAATAAAAAGACTCAGAAAGTCACTCACGGAACTCACTCCTCCTCTAAGTGTGCTTCTGAAGCGCCGCGGGTTCAGGATCTATAGAAAAGAGCCTTCGGAAGACTTACTCCTTCCTGCAAAGGAATTTCAGAACGGCTACTACGAGTTGATGAAAAAATATTCCTTCCGCCTGTTTTTGAGGGATGTTATCAAGCATCAGGATTTTTTCATGCTTGATAACGTTACGCGGTATGCGACCGCAGAAGTTACAAGAGATTACGTTGAGTATTTGATCAAGGTGGACCTTGTTGAAAAGGTATCTGATAGCTTCAGACTTTCCCTGCGCCCCATAAAAAGTTTTGGTGAAACCCTTGAATGGTTTGTGTCAGAGACATTCAAATCTGAATTTGCTGCCGAGGCGGTATGGGGCATCAAATTCAAGAGACCGAAGGTGGGCGGCGACTATGACCTTATTGCAAAAGTGGACGGATCAATATTATACATGGAAATAAAATCTTCTCCCCCAAAACAGATATATCAGAAAGAGATAATCGCCTTTTTCAACAGACTCGCTGACCTTTTGCCCGAAATAGGGATTTTTTTTGTTGACACGGAACTGAGGATGAAAGACAAGATCGTCCCCATGTTCGAAGAAGAACTGAGAGAAAGATATGTTCATCCTCCTAAAATAACGAGAATAGAAAAGGAACTTTTTCAGGTAGAGGATAAAATATTTATCATGAACGCCAAAGACAGCATAGCTGCCAACATTGAGAAAGTATTAAGCCGGTATTTCAGGAGGAGCCACTGAGCTTTTCCATCAAAGCCTGAACGGGCTTAAGACCGTAGGGGCTTCCCTGTTCTATAGCTGTGAGGACGGTACCGCCGCCAGTGAAGAAATAGTACTGAGTATTGTCCAGAACAGAGAGGTAAAGAGCAGGGCAGAGGCTCTTGAACTCCTGGAGGGTATCACCCCCTCCATACATCTTAAGGGCAATTCTATTCTGGTCTATCGTGCTGTCCAACGCCTCCGATCCGGCTGTAAAATGCGGTGTGAATCCCATAACAGCATTAACGAATATTGTCTTCGCACTCAGGAGGGCTTCTACCAGCACAGGATCTTTAAACGATTCAGGATCTATATCAAGGACATAACCATATTTCTTACCGTCTTGAAAATCCTTTATGGATATCGTCCTGTATTTTCCTTCTATCCTGCCTTCTATTGTATCTGACTCCACGATATACGGCAGTTCGATGACCTTTTTATTTATCCTGTCCTTCTCAACGAGATCCTTTGCAGCGATGATGTCCTTCTCCTGGATACCTTCTATGGTAATTCCATACTTTGCGCAGAGGAAGGTGTTGTAGATCATGCCTCCCAAAATCAGATTATCGACCTTCTCGTAGATGGCATAGAGTGGCTTTATCTTCGTGTCATATTTGGCACCGGCAACTACAGCCAGAAAAGGCCTCTGGGGATTGATTACAGAACTCAGAGTAAGAATCTCTTTTTGCATCAAGAAGCCTGCATAAGAGGGAAGATATCTTGTGATGTCGTAAGTAGAGGCATGAGGTTGCCACGAGCCAAAGGCGTCATTCACGAAGATATCTGCGAGACCGGCAAGCTGGATGGCAAATTTTTCCCTGAGTTCCCCGTCTGTCTCTTCACCCTGAAACCATCGTGTGTTGGGAAGGTAGATTCCGCTGATCTTCCTTTCTTTGAGGCTGCGAATAGCAAGGTTAATTGAAGTATCGATGCTGGGGATACCAGACTGCGCATCTTGATAGAACTTTGGCACGTGAAATCTCGTGTACAGTTTGCGCTCAAGGTACTCAACAATGGGTTCTACTGCTTCTCCAGGCCTGCACCTGATTTCTCCCGTTTTCTTGTCTTTTGGTCTTCCCACGTGGGTCATGAGAATTGGTCGGCCACCTCGCTCCACAATATTAAAAAGTGTGCCAAGAGAACGGTCTATCCTGTAAGGGTCTCTGATCTCGCCATCTTTTACGACGTTATGGTCGAATCTTATCAGGACGATTTTATCAGTGAGATTAGCGTCCTGAATCAAAGGCAGCCTCGGGTCCAATCTCTGAGACTCAATCATTTTTTTCACCTATTTTGATTGCTTCAGCGATCAGCATAACTGGTATGCCATCTCTTACCGGATAAAGCAGCTTGCACTTTTCGCACACGAATCCATCCTCACTTGTCGCAGACTTTTCCGTCAGTTTGAGGTCTCCCTTGCATTTCGGACATGCTAATATCTCAAGAACCTCTCTCCGTATAGCCATATTGCCACCTCTTTGAATTTTGTGAAGCTCATAAAAAGGTTGCGAAATCCCGAATTAATAAATATAATAAACAAGTGTAATTTGTTTATCAATGCCTTAAAAATTCATAAGAAGAGAATCTCATGGAGACTATTGGAAATCTTCTTTATTGTTTGAAAGGTCTATTTTCCCCTTTTTTAAGAATCTGTGACCAATCTGTGACTTTCCGTGTGGTAAAATTCACTGAAAAAGTGCGGCAGATGCATAACAATTAAAGGAGGGTGGAGCCTTGGTTTTGAAGAACTATATAGTTCGTATTTACCGGTGTGAGAAAAATAATCCGCGCAACCTTGTCGGAGTGGTCGAGGAAGTTGGTGTCGAGGAGAGGAAGGCATTCACGAATCTCGATGAACTCTGGAAAATCCTGAGTTGCAGAAATTACAGGGAGGAGGAGTTAACTCATATCAATTGATAAAGGAGGTGATAGAATTTGTTTGTCTGAGAAAAATGAGTGTGAGTTTTCAGGTTTCTACGTGTAGATACCTGAGAGTTAGTTCATTCTTATTTTTGACAAAATTTTGTCTGTGAAGGAGGAGTGGGATATGATCCAAGGACTAAACAAAAGGTTAGCGATTATGATTATTATGTTAGTTGTTTTCGCTTGCTTGCTTCCAATCGGATATTCGCAGGCAGCGAACACTGACGAGTTAATTCAACAATTGAACCAAAACGACGTGATTGCCCGACTGCATGCGGTAATGGCATTGGGAGAAACAAAGGATGCCCGTGCAGTAGAGCCTTTAATTGCTGTCTTGAAGGATGGCAAATGTGGATTACAGGCAGCGAATGCTCTGGCGAAGATAGGAAAACCTTCAGTACCCCCTTTAATTACTGCCCTGAAGAGTGACAGCCCTGTGGCCAGAAGGAATGCTGCAATGGCATTAGGAAAGATTAAAGATGCAAGTGCAGTAAAACCATTGATTGTTGCACTGAATGATGAAAACCCTATTGTCAGAAGAAATGCAGCAAATGCGCTGGGAGAAATACGTGATAATAGTGCAGTCGAGCCCCTGACATCTGCACTAAAAGACGATAGCCCAATCGTCCGGAGGAATGCAACATTAGCCTTGAAAGAAATGGCTGCGTCTGATACTGTTGTTGTCGACATCCTGCATTAATGAGGGAAGGCCGCGAGGAACAAAATATATTTCTTAATATTAAAGAATTCGCAGACAGGATTTCAGCGAACGTAATTTAGAGGCTTCGGTTCCTTTATCTAACGACTAAGGATAACCGGAGCCTTTTCCTTCAGTGATCTCAAGCAACCATTGTTGGGTGGGCAGAAATCTCGATTGGCCAGACATATGTCCCCGGTTGGGTATCTTTTGACAGGATAAATATATAGGTAAGTTCAAAGGTGGCGAACCCCCGTATGTCCCGGAGGAAGAGGGAACTACCCGTTGTGTCTACAAGAAGATCCTTGCCAAACCCCCGAATCTGAACTTCCTTAAAGGGTTTATGTAAACCATCAAACCTCAGAAAGAAAAAGGCATTGCTTCTGATTTCGATGCGGGATGCGGATTTGACTTCAACATAACCATGGAGAATATCGGAATAAGTAATTACTAACTCCGGGGCTTGATATACGACTTTCAGTGTTGCGTATGCTGCAGCTGTCTCGATTACCGATGTTCGTTCATCTGGTGAACTGGCCTCGGAATGTTCGACGAGTGGGTTTACGGGTGAGCAGAGAGACAAAATTGCTACGAGAGATGCAGTCAAGAGTTTACGCTGAAGTCTAAGTCCATGAGAGACTTCTTCACGTGTGACATAGCCTTCTTCGACGAGGAGTTCACCAAGTTTCTTGTGGGGAGAAAGCTGTTGTTTTTTTAGGGCGCATTGAAGCTGGTCGTGCGTAATCTTCCTGCTGTCGACAAGAAGCTGCCCGAGCCTGAGCCGTATCGCGCGCTCAGGATCACTTTGATGTTGCTGAAATGCAAGGAGTCCTTCAAGTTCCTGTTTTGAAATAATCCCAAGGCGTACAAAAATTTCTTCAAGTTTTTCTCCGGTTCTCTGCTGCTCTTTCAGGGCGTGTTCAAGCTGGTCAGGAGTAATTCGCCTCGCTTGAACGAGAAGGTCTCCAAGAAGCTGTTTTACACCAGCAGCAAGTTTAAGCGCCTCTTCAAGAGATACCAAGTCCCTTTGTATGGATAGAACAACCTCAAGGTCTACTTTGTCTATCACTCCCATACGAACAAGAATTTCCCCCAGGAGCTGGTTACTCCGTATCTGATCTTCTAATGCCCTTTCGACATCCTCGGACACCACAAATTCACCATCTACGAGGATGGTGCCCAATAGGCGTTTCGTAAGGTTGCAAGTTGAAACAGAAATTTTTTGCTTAGACTCAAACATATACAGTACCCATAAGAATCTGTAAGGCTGCCTTCGTCGTCATCACAGTGGACATAATATCACAAAAATTTAGTTTCCAGGTAATGAATGTGTTTTTTACCCTTCCTGTAAGTCTTTGACCCCTCTTTATCCTCCCCTCAATAAATCTAACCCCCATATCACAAGACCTTATGGTAAAATATTCTTGAATTGGCTGATCTAAAGATAGGCTGTAGCGGATTTTTATATGAGCATTGGAGGAAGAATTTTTATCCTAACGACCTCTCGAAAAGCTACTGGCTTGAATACTACAGCAGGCATTTTTCGACGGTAGAACTCAATGTTACCTTCTACAAGCTCCCTGACCGGGAAACGTTTTTGAAATGGTATTACTCCACGCCGGAAGACTTTGTTTTTTCTCTCAAAGGCAGCCGGTTTATTACCCATATTAAGAAACTGAAGGATTGTGCAGAGCCTCTTGAGGCCTTTTTTTCGCGGGCAACCCTGCTGAAAGAGAAATTAGGCGCCATCTTGTGGCAACTCCCTCCGACCTTTGCTGCAGATATTGAACGTCTCAAAGATTTCCTTGAGATGCTAAACCCTTATTGTTTGAGAAACACCTTTGAGTTCAGGAACAAGACATGGATGGACAAAAAAGTCTTCGACCTCCTCAAAAAGGAGAAATCCGCACTCTGCATGGCTGACTGGCCTGATTTTCTTGATAAATTGCCTCCAACCGCTGACTTTGTATACGTGAGGAGACACGGAGAAGAGGGCAGTTATGCAACATCTTACAGCACAGAATCATTGGAAAAAGATGCAAAAAAGATCAAGTCTTATCTGAGGCAGAAGAAAGATGTTTTCATTTATTTCAATAACGATGCCTTTGGCTATGCACCCAAGAATGCTTTAGATCTGGCGACTCTCATCAGAAAAGGAAAGTAACCCATTACTTGGACCACCAATCCATCCTATATCTTGTTCTTTTATAAAGATATTTCTCCGCTGCGAGAGCTGCTATGCATCCCTGCGATGCTGCTACCACAGCTTGTTTTATCTCTGAACAGATAACGTCTCCGGCTGCGAATACACCAGGTATCGATGTCTCCATCATTCCGTTTACCGGAATACATCCGTCTTCTCCTGTCTCGATGGTTCCTGCGAGGAAATCCGTTATGGGTTTCTTACCGCGGAGATAGACAAAAACACCGGACAGATTTAGTTCAACTTCCTTCTGATCGCAATCATGCATCTTTATTTTCTCAACCACCTCTTTCCCGTCAATGGAAATAGGTGTGTAGCCTAACAATATCTTGATATTAGGTACCTTAAGACCAGGATGATTATCTTCTACCTTTAGGGTCTTTTTAGGTGAGATGAGATAAACCGTCTCGGCAAACTTGGCAAGAACACCGGCCTCTTTGACAGCTTCTTCAGAACTTCCGATGACACAGACGGTTTTGCCTTTGAAAAAGGCAGCATCACATATGGCGCAGTAACTGACACCTTTCCCAAGAAATTTACCCTCCCCCTTCAGGCTTGGTTGCCTCCCCATCGAGCCGGTTGCTAAGATTACAGTTTTCCCGCTACATGTCTTATCCATGGTGAAAACTCCCTTGATGTCTCCCGCAACGTTCATCCCAACAACCTGTGTTTCAAAATATTCCGCACCAAAACCAACTGCCTGCTTTCTCATGGTATCGAGCAGTTCTTTGCCGGGGACAGGGCTTGTGAGTCCCGGATAATTTTCTATCCTGTTTGTATATGCAAGCGCACCTGCTGTTGATGATTTGTCCAGTATTACGGTCTTCAGTTTTGACCTTGATGCATAAAGAGCTGCTGTCAGCCCGGCAGGGCCTCCGCCTATGATGATGACATCATAGATATCAGCTTTTTCTTCCATTCAGTCGTCTCCTTTAACCCTTACTTTTCTCTATTAAAGTTAAACCCGAATTGCGTAAAGATCATTATAAAACCTTTGTAGTCGCAGGCTTTAGCCTGCGTTTAAGATCGATTGAAAGGCGAATTAATTATTATTTAAATACACGCAACCTAAAGGTTGCGGCTACACTTTCCGATGAAATGGTCTTTATGTTTTGGAGTAAGCCCATATGCTTCAATAAGCCTGAAATCAGCCTCATAATTCCTGCCGGAGGTAGTCAGATAATTGCCGATCATCAAACTGTCGGCCCCAGCGAGAAAGACCATCGAATTAAACTCACCGAGGATCTGCATTCTTCCGCCACAGACCCTTATCTCCTTATGAGGAAGAATATACCTGAAGAGGCTGATAATCTTCAATGCTTCAAGGGGCTGGAGAAAATCTCTATGCTCTAAAACTGTGCCCCTTATCGGGATAAGGAAGTTTATGGGGACAGAGTCAACGTCGAGTTTCCTCAGCAGAAAGGCCATATCAATTCGATCTTCCCAAGTCTCTCCCATACCGAAAATGCCACCAGAGCAGAGAGAAAGACCAACTGATTTCACTATCTCTATCGTCTTGAGTTTGTCTGCATAACTATGGGTGCTGCATACCGGAGGGAAGAACCTTTCAGAGGTTTCAATGTTATGATGGTAACGATCAAGCCCTGCTGATTTGAGTGTCGTGAGTCCCTTCTCTTCCAGCATACCAAGACTTACGCAGGGAGTAAGTCCTATCTTTCTGATTTCAGGAATCATATCTGCTATCATCAATAAGTCTATTTCTGTAATGCTTTTACCACTTGTTACAATAGAGAGCCTTTCGGTACCTGATTCTTTTGCCTCCCTTGTTTTTTGAATAATTTTTTCTTTGCTGAGAAGCGGATAAACATCTATCTTTGCCTTGCTTTTCGATGATTGGGCGCAGAAAGAACAGTCTTCAGAGCATGCTCCTGATTTCGCATTGATTATTGAGCAGATCCCCACAGTGTTTCCCCTGAAATGATTTCTTATTCTGTTTGCCGATGCAAAGAGATCAAAGAGTTCAGTCCCATCGATTCCAGCGATATAAAGAGCGTCTTCTCTTGATATCTTTTCATCATTAAGAACTTTTTCTTCAATATTTTTAATCATGGTAGATCATTTAATGCCCAGTGAGTAATAAATCACTAAAATCCTTGTCACCCTGAACTTTCCGCCTCTGGCGGATCAGGGTCTTCCCGAACTTGCCTCGAAGTGAAATAAATTCAGCATGACATTTACTAAATTTAGTTAACATTATTGGTAGTAGATATTTTTGCAGAAGGTTATATCATTGTCAAATTGGATGTTGGGATTTGTAATCCTTCAGTGACGTCCACCACCAGGGGGGAGAGGAAGGGAAATAAAAATAACTGAACAGTCGAGAAATTTATTTTGAGTAACCCCTCCTACCCCCCCCGTTATCAAAGGGGGGGATGGGGGGATTTGATTAGAAAGGGCGGTTGTGGAGATTTGG
>JBGPPR010000012.1:0-10977 GCA_041488675.1 Thermodesulfovibrionia bacterium | reverse complement strand
CCAACATCCGAAATAAAAGAGGACATGATGAATGACATTACCGGGCAAATAAATATAGGGCCAGACTTTATTATTGACTTTGGAGTAGGCTCGGAATAGAGGTATACTGATGAATAATGATTTCCAAAAGGAACACACATGATTATCAGCTAATACAAAAGTAATTGTTTCTGTGAGAAGTATACCAGTCCAGTTGCTCAGTTGAGCCACAGATTGCAGAAAAAAGAAGTGGACATATTAATCGAATCCCCCCTTCCTTCTACTAAATCTCTACTAAAATTCTTAAACGATCCGTAATGAACGCACGTTGAAGCGAACCATAGGCAGATCGAGAAATAAGTTTTGCATATTCATACGAGATTTCTTCACGGATTGTCTTCACATAAGGCGGCGGCATGATTGAAGTATATCAAAATTCTCAGAAAGTGCTACTATTATGAGCGTTTGACGAGAATATCAAATAATTCCTTAGAGGCAAATAATCTGTTCCTATGCTTCCCTGTTACTTCTTGAAGTATCTCGATTTGTTTGAATTTCTCAATACAACTTCTAATAGTATTAAATGGTATTGCCCATTTTTTACTCAGGGATGAAATAGAAATAACCGGGCTTATGAACAATTCGTCCAACAATCTATGAGCAATATCCGGGATTCTTGTTGCCTGATTAATTACCTGCAAATACCTGTCATATAATTCGAGAATACTTTTTGCATTACTTAAAGCGTTCTCAGACATAATAGTGACTCCTCTAAGAAAGAACTCTATCCAGCCCAACCAGTCTCCTTTCTGGCTCACAATGAGTAACTTGTTGTAATATTCACTGCGGTATTTCTCAAAGTATTCTGAAAGATAAAGAAGCGGCTGACTGAGATAACCTTTCTGACATAGAAATAGAGTGATTAAAAGCCTTCCGATACGTCCATTCCCGTCAATAAATGGGTGTATAGTTTCAAACTGATAATGCATTAAGGCTGTTTGAATTAAAAGGGGTTGTTTCTGCTCTGAATTGACATACTTCTCCCATTCACTAAGAGCATTATTCATTTCGTCGACAGGCGGAGGTACGAAAGTCGCTTCATTCAACGTGCACCCTGGTGGCCCTATCCAATTTTGGCTTCTACGCAACTCTCCGGGTGTCCCATGCTCCCCGCGTACTCCTTGCATCAATATTTTGTGCAACTCACAAATCAGTCTTGTAGAAATAGGCAGTTTTCCAAGAAGATCTAATCCTTCCTGAAATGCTTTTACGTAGTTAAAGACTTCCTTAACGTCGGGCGATTTGGGATTTTTAATTTCGAGTGCTTCATAAAAAAATAAATCACTGAGAGAAGACTGGGTTCCTTCAATTTTCGAGCTTGAAACTGCTTCCCGACGCATATATGGAGAAATTAAGAGATACGGATTTTTTAGTATCCTTCCAGTTCCTGATAGCTCACCTAATAATCTATCAGCATCTGAAAGAAGCTTGATTGTTTGGTTATCATATTTTAAGGCTGGCGGCAATGGATTGGGGATAAAAGCGCAATAGTCCATTAGAGTCCGGATACATTTTCCAGCAGGGGAGGCTTCAAAGTCTTTAAGGTTCAAAAATCTCCTATTGTGCTTTAGTTCATTATTTTGAAATAGTAAAATATCTTATTGCAAGTTTAACAGAAAAATTGAAATACTGTCAATATTATTTCAATAAAAGCCCATTATTTGAAATAATGCTTTTCTAATTTCAGAATAGATTAATAACAGAAACCCCAATCCTTCGACAATAAACCCCTTAGTTTATTCCAGGGAGTTTCTGTTTAGGACTGATTTGGGCCTGCAACCTTCATAGATTTTATGAGATTTTTGAAACTTGACAATGTAGGAGAGGATCTTGCCCGAAAGGCACGCTATTGGACTTCCTGAAAGCTTCCGATTTTCCTGAGTCGCTTATATCTTTCTTCTATCAACTTTCCAGGGTTCTTGGTCTTCAGTTCTTCGACAGTCTTCAAAATCAACTCTGATATTTTTTTAGCCATTCCCTCAGGGTCTCTGTGAGCACCTCCAAGAGGTTCAGGGATTATGTCGTCTATGATCTTGAAACGCAGAAGGTCCTGGGCAGTGAGCTTAAGCGAGTTGGCTGCCCGTGAGAAATCTTCTATTCCAATCTCCCCGCCTTTTTTCCAGAGTATCGCAGAGCATCCCTCAGGTGAAATCACGGAGTAGATCGCATGCTCAAGCATGAATAACCGATCTGAAACACTGATGGCAAGGGCGCCGCCGCTTCCGCCTTCTCCTATTACAAACGCAACAATAGGAACCCTCAGCCTTGACATTTCCATCAGATTTACAGCGATAGCCTCTGCCTGACCCCTCTCCTCCGCTCCAATTCCCGGATATGCACCGGGGGTATCGATAAAGGTGATAACGGGTTTTTTAAATTTCTCTGCAAGTCTCATCAGTCTGAGGGCTTTCCTGTAACCTTCCGGATGAGGTTGTCCGAAATTGCGGCTTATCCTTTCCTTTGTTCCCCTTCCTTTCTGATGTCCTATGATCATAACCGTCTCGCCCTCGATCTTTGCCGGGCCGCCCACGATCGAAGGGTCATCAGAAAACCTTCTATCGCCGTGAAGTTCAATGAAGCTGTCTGCTATGAGGTTTACATAGTCGAGAGTGTACGGCCTGTCCTGGTGTCGTGCAACGAGTGTCTTCTGCCATGGTGTGAGAGTTGAAAAGATCTCTGAACGTAGCTCCTTTGCCTTTTTCTCAAGTCTCTTAATTTCACCCGAGATGTCTATCTCTTTCCCATTTGACAAACGCTTCAGTTCCTCTATTTTTAGCTCAAGTTCTTCAATGGGCCTTTCAAAGTCAAGGTAGGAGCGCATCATGTAAATTTCACTGCCCCTTTCCCAACGATCTCTTCTACCCTGCTAATCACATCAGTGTCCGGCGATATTTTCATGCCCGTGGATATGACAGTCTCGGTGTCTTTCAGGGATATCCTCAGATAAAGAGGATATCCACCTTCACAGTTTGATAATACAGACTTGAGCATCTGGAGGCTTTCGCTGTCATACTGAGGGTGCCGGAACCTAATCTCTACCTTGCCTATTCTGCCGATTTTCATCTCCAGATCATCCAACCTCGATATGTCAGTTGAGACAATCTTTACCCCTTTTTCTGTCTTATCCACCTTGCCCTTTACGAGAAGGATAGTATCTTTCTGGAGAATCGGGAGGCTCGCTCTGTAGAGTTGAGGGAAAACAATTACTTCTACACTCCCATCTGCATCCTCAATTGTACAGTAAGCCATTATCTCAGCCTTCCCTCGCGTTTGTATCCTCTTAATGTTTCTCAGGATGCCGCCAATCTGAACTTCATCACCATCCGACGTATTTTCGAGTTCCGATGTCTTCTTCACATGGATCCGAGAAAGTTGTTTTTCATATCTTATGAGAGGATGGCCGGTAATATAAAATCCAAGGGCCTCTTTCTCATATCTGAGGAGTTCAAGTTCATCCCACTCCTGACCGCTCCCAGGAGTCTCTTCTGTGGCCGCTCCGAAGATATTTTGCTGGCCCGGAGCCAGTGACCGGCTGTTCGTGTTCAGCGTTTCCACCATGAGCTTCGCCGCACCTGCCCTGGTGGTACCGAGTGAATCAAAAGCCCCTGCCTTTATGAGACTTTCTAATACTTTTTTATTCACCTTTCTTGAATCAACTCTCTGGAGGAAATTCGCTATCGAGGTAAAAGGTCCCTCTCCATTTCTTGATTCGATAATGGACTCTATTGCCGCCGCTCCTGCTCCTTTTACAGCCTCAAGGCCGAAGCGTATTGAATTGCCTATTACCTTGAATTCCTGCCCTGACTCATTAATGTCAGGTGGAAGAATCAATATCCCCATCTCACGGCATTCGTTAATTGACTTGACGATCTTGTCTGTGTTATCCATGTCAGCGCTCAGGGTTGCAGCCATGAACTCCACAGCGTAGTGAGCCTTCAGATAGGCCGTCTGGTATGCAATGTATGCATACGCTGCTGAGTGAGACTTGTTAAAACCGTATTCTGCAAAGTAAGTCATCAGATCAAAAAGCCTGTTCGCCTTTTTTTCTGAGATTCCGTTTGACCTTGCTCCCTGGATGAAGGCCTCCTTCAGTTTCTCCATCTCTTCGGGTCTTTTCTTGCCCATTGCTTTCCTCAGGATATCAGCCTGTCCCATAGTGAAGTTTGCAAGCCTGTTTGCAATGCTCATCACTTGCTCCTGGTAAAGAATAATGCCGTGAGTCTCACTGAGGAGTTCTTTCAACTGTGGCAGGTCATATTTTACGGGGATCTGACCTTTTTTCCTTTTTATAAAGTCATCTATCATACCGCTTCCCATGGGGCCGGGCCTGTAAAGGGCAACGATTGCAATCAGGTCTTCAAACCGCATCGGAGACATCTTAATAAGAAGATCCCTCATACCGGCACTCTCAAACTGGAAAACACCTGTCGTGTGTCCGGAGCTTAGTAGTTCATAGGTCTTCTTATCATCAAAGGGTATATCTTTTAATGAGAGGTCTTCGCTGTTTTCCTTTATATAGTTCAGGGTCTTTTCTATCACCGTGAGTGTCTTGAGACCGAGAAAATCAAACTTGAGGAGGCCAATTTTTTCGATCGCGTTCATATCAAGCTGGGTCGTAATCGTTCCGTCTACAGGGTTCTTGTAAAGGGGCATATAGGTTGTCAAGGGTTCTGGAGAGATGACAACGCCTGCAGCGTGCGTTGAGGCATGCCGGCACAGACCTTCAAGGCGCATGGCAACATCAAGGAGCTCCTTTATCTTTGGGTTATCATCATAGAGATTTTTGAGTTGGGGCTCGGCTTTCAGCGTGTCTTCAATGGTGATATGCGGGGTGTTTGGTGTCAGTTTAGCAATTCTGTCAACCTCTGCATAGGGGAAGTCAAGGGCTCTGCCCACGTCCCGTATTGCCGCCCTTGCTGCCATGGTACCGAAAGTAATGATCTGGGCAACATGGTCCTGCCCATATTTCTCTGCGACGTAATGGATGACCTCCGACCGTCTGTCTTTGCAGAAATCTACGTCTATGTCAGGCATGCTTATTCTTTCGGGATTCAAAAAACGTTCAAAGAGGAGATTATATTTCACAGGGTCGATATCTGTGATGCCGAGGCAATAAGAAACCAGACTCCCTGCTGCCGAACCCCTTCCAGGACCTACAGGAATTCCTTTCTTCCGGGCGTAGCTTATGAAGTCCCAGACAATAAGGAAGTATGAAGCATAGCCCATCTTCTGTATGATATCGAGTTCCTTTCCAAGCCTCTCTTTATAGATTTCTTTTGGCTCCAAACCGCATTTCTGAAAAAGTCCTTCTAAGGCAAGTTTCTCAAGGAAGGCATCGGGTTTCTGGCTGCCTTCAAGCAGGTACACGGGCAGGAGATTTAACCCAAGCCTGAACTCGACATTACATCTCTCTGCAATGGTCCTCGTGTTCAGGATTGCCTCAGGAATATCCTTAAATGCCTTCTTCATCTCCTCGGGTGATTTGAAATAGAAACCGTCAGAGTTGAAGCGAAGACGGTTCCTGTCTGTTACGGTTGTACCGGTCTGTATGCAGAGCAAGATATCATGGGCCTTTGAATCTTCCTTCTTCATGTAGTGACAGTCATTTGTGGCTACGACACTTATGTGGAGTTCCTTTGCGAGTTCGACAAGTTTCTTATTAACCTCTTCCTGTTCCGGAATACCGTTGTCCTGGATTTCTATATAAAAATTTTCCGGACCGAGGATGTCTCTGTAGTGGAGGGCTTTTTCTCTTGCTCTATCAACCATGCCCTTCTGCAAATAGTACGGGACTTCGCCTTTCAGGCATGATGTCAGCCCTATCAGACCTTCGTTGTGCTGTGTGAGGAGTTCAGCGTCTATTCGCGGTTTGTAATAGAACCCTTCCGTGTATGCTTTCGTTACGAGGGATACGAGATTCTTATATCCTGTGTTATCTTTCGAGAGTAATATCAAGTGAAAGGAGCCCTCATCCGAATGGGAAGCATTTTTTTTATCGAAGCGGCTCCCGGGCGCCATATAAACTTCGCACCCAATGATGGGTTTAATTCCCGCTTTGACGGTGCGCCTGTAAAAATCAACCACACCAAAGAGGTTGCCATGGTCTGTGATCGCTACTGCCGGCATCCTGAATGCACCAGCCTGTTCGACGACCTCTTTTATCCTGATTGCACCGTCAAGAAGGCTGTATTCTGTGTGCAGATGGAGGGGGACGTAATCTGCATGTGGATTCATACTGAATATTATAATGGAAAGTAAAAAAAGGCAACTTTGAAATATTGAAATATGGTTTTACCTTTGATAGTCCTTAGTGAGGGGCTCCTCGGTTAATCACTTTGAATTGTTGTTTTTATAGCCTATCTATGCAAAAATAAGGGCAAAAGGGGAAAAATGTTTTTAACTGAAAAGGAATCCCTGAAGAGAGCAGTTAAACGGCTAAAAAAGATAAGTGGTGAGAACCTTGTTACCGTCGTTGCATTTGGCTCAAGAGTGAGAGGCACTTTCAGCGGCGAATCAGATTTCGATATCCTTGTTATAGTACACAAGAGAACCTCTAAGCTTATAGACACAATTAATGAAGTTTTCATTAAGGAAGAAGACAAGACAGGAATACCGTACTCTGTGGTAATAAAAACAGATGAATCTTTTGAAAAAGAAAAGCAATATAACACAACATTTTACAGGAATATAAAAAAAGAAGGAGTACTTTTATATGGTCGAGCTTAGCATGGATGAAAAAATTGCCTTATCAAATACCCGGTTTGAAAAAAGCAGAGAAATGCTTTCTGATTCACTTACTGCACTAAGAACAGGCATGTTCAAGACGTCCATTAACAGGAGTTACTACGCAGTCCTGCATGCTGCCCGCTCATTGTTGATTCTCAAAGGTATTGACCCTGTTCGACATGATACAGTTAAGACCATGCTATCCCTGCACTTTATAAAACCGAAGCTCCTCCCGCAAGACACGATTAAGATATTCAAGAATCTTTTGTCTTTACGAACCGATGTTGACTATGGGGATTTTGAGACAGTTGAAAGAAACGATGCCCGGGAAGCAATAAACCAGGCAAAGTTATTCTTAAAGCAAATACAGATTACAAGGAAGAAGTTGCTGAAAGAGCTCTTCTATTAGGGATGGCCGGAGAGATTTTGATTATTAGTCTGCCAGACGAGAAGTAAGGTCGGGCGGGCCTTTGCCCCGCCCTTAATGATTGTCTCCTATGTTCCTGAGCTATGGCTGGATCGTAAAGAAAGTATCACTCAAATCTTTGCAGCCTTAAGAGCGTCCTTTTTCTCATTCCTGAACCCCACCAGGCCTCCCCTTAGTAAGGGGAGGATTAAGGAGGGGTGAGTTTTGCTTCAATCTCCTCGATCGCTTCTTTTACAATAACCCTTACATTTTCATCCTGGTCATTAGCTGTTTCCCTGAGCAAGGAGAGGACCTCTCTGTGTCCGATCATTCCGAGGAAATAGGCTGCATCACTTCTAACGACTGGATTTGCATCTTTCAGGAGGGGTAAAATGGAGGGAATTGCCTTTGATATATGCTCAGAATCCTCCTCCTTTAATGTATCAATGAGGGCTGATACCCCGATTCTTACAATCAACCTTTCATCTTTTATCAAATCACCAACATATACGTACATGCCTTCATCATGCTTAAACATATCGATAATGTTTTCGAGATACCCCTTCTCCATGTAATCAGCAATCATGATTTTCATATCAGTGGGGTCAACATTTAGGGGATTCATGACAAAAATAATACCACAAAGGTTCTTACTGCATAATGCCATGATGAGTACAGTAGAGACGGAATGCGAAAGGATTATTGTATAATTCTCATACATGGGCTTCTGGAGTGCCATACGGAGGCATGATGAAGATTTATAACACCCTTTCAGGAAAAAAGGAAGAATTTGTACCGTTGACTCCGGGGAAGGTAAGAATGTATGTATGCGGGGTGACGGTTTATGACTTTTGTCATATAGGACATGCCCGGAGCGCGATAGTATTTGACGTTATGAGAAGATATTTCGAATATAAGGGTTTTGATGTTACTTTTATCAAGAATTTTACGGATATCGATGACAAGATTATCAACAGGGCGAAGCAGGAAGGACTTTCGTGGGATGCCATTGCAGGGAAATACACCTATGAGTATTACAGAGACATGGATGCCCTTGGAGTTGCGAGGGCATCCATCGAGCCTAAAGCAACGGAGTACATCAAAGAAATGATCGATATAGTCCAGGGACTTGTTGACAAAGGCTATGCCTACGAGGTTGACGGAGGTGTATATTTTGAAGTTGACAGAGTGCCTGAATATGGCAAGTTGTCGAAGAGGGACAAGGAAGAGATGCTGGCAGGAGCGCGGGTCGAAGTCGATGAAAGGAAAAAAAATCCCATGGATTTTGCCCTGTGGAAACGGTCAAAAGAAGGTGAGCCTTCGTGGGACAGTCCATGGGGACCTGGCAGGCCGGGATGGCATATCGAGTGCTCTGCCATGTCTATCAAACATCTCGGCGAGAGTTTTGATATACACGGAGGCGGCGCCGATTTAATCTTCCCCCATCATGAAAATGAGATTGCCCAGTCGGAGTCTTTCACTGGTAAACCCTTCGCCCGGTATTGGATTCACAATGGATTCATCACGATTGATAAAGAGAAGATGTCGAAGTCCCTCGGCAATTTCTTTACCATCAGGGAAATCCTCAATAAATTCGACGCCGAAATTATAAGACTTTTTCTCCTGTCAACACATTACAGAAGTCCAATAGAATTTTCCGATGAACAGTTACGCGAAACGGAAATTTCTTTGGACAGGTACTATTCGACAGTTCTCAGGATCAATGACTTCGTTAACAAAGGCGATTTAAGAGGAAGTTCTCTCAATGCGGAGAAGGACTTTGAAGAGAGAGTGAACTACTTTAAGGAGAGATTTGAAGAGGCTATGGATGATGATTTCAATACAGCCCTTGCAATCGGGCATATCTTTGAATTTATAAGAGATGTCAACAAACTACTTGACAGCAAACCTTCCGGTCAAAAGGCGCGTGAACTGTTACAGAAAGCGAAATACGTCCTTTCAGAAGTAGGAGGGGTACTGAATATCTTTGGCAGGATCCCTGAAGAATGGTACCGCGCATTGATGACCGCAAAAAAAATCGGTCTTTCTGAAAAAGAAATCTTTGAGAAAATTAAAGAAAGGCAGGATGCACGGCAGAGGAAAGAGTGGGATGTGGCAGATAGGATCAGGAAAGAACTCGATGAGAAAGGAATTATCCTTGAAGACAAAGAGGGAAGAACGGACTGGAAAGTCAAAGCCGGGTAAGGAATGGATCTATGGTCTGAATCCGGTTCTTGAGGCGATACGGGCAGGCAGAAATATAGAGGGTATTTATCTCGCCCCCAGTAAAAAAGATTCTCCGAAGATCCTTGAGATCGAAGAAGATGCTCAAAAGAGAAACATATTTCTCAAAAAAAGGGACATTCAATTTTTCCATGCCCATTTCCCAAAGGGTCACCAGGGCATAGCAGCAGAGGTTTTCCCGAAAATGTATATCAGCCTTGAAAAATTGCTTGAAATTCCATCAAGAAAGGGAGATCTGCCTTTGTTCATAATCCTTGACCTCATAGAGGACCCGAGAAATTTAGGAGCCATCTTGAGAGTTGCAGATGCTGCCGGTGTCCACGGTATCGTCATTCAAGCCCATAGGTCAGTTACGCTCGGCCCTGAGGTGGCAAAGTCCTCTGCCGGAGCTGTGGAATATGTTCCTGTCTCTTTGGTGACCAATATAAAGCATGCAATGCAAGACATGAGAGAAAAGGGGATAACTATTGCAGGAGCTGAAGCAGGGGCAGATACGGTTGTCTGGGATTTAGATCTCAGGATACCCTTAGCCCTTGTGATAGGCTCTGAGGGCAAGGGGCTGAGGAAAACTGTCAAGGAAAGCTGTGATGTTCTGGTCAACCTTCCCATGCGCGGCAGCATAAACTCTCTGAATGTTTCTGTAGCTGTGGGCATATTGACGTTCGAGATTTTACGACAAAGGACAAAGAATTAGAATAAATGAAGTTGGAAGATAAAAATAAAGATAAATTACATTATTCTTGTATTTCTGCAATTGACCATTTTATAATAATCCCTGTTAAATTACAAGATTAATTTTAAAGGGATAAGTGTTTCTTTTTTTCAGCCCATAGCATTTTTAGACACGATGAAGCCACCGTAGCTCAGCAGGCAGAGCAGCTGATTTGTAATCAGCGGGTCGGGGGTTCGATTCCCTTCGGTGGCTCCATGTTACAATTCGTAGAGGAGAGGTTCCCGAGTGGCCAAAGGGAGCAGACTGTAAATCTGCCGGCGCAGCCTTCGGAGGTTCAAATCCTCCCCTCTCCACCAGCAAAATTTGTGAAGCAAATTTTGAGTTAGAAGTTAAGAGTTGAAAGTTGGAAGAAATTTAAAAATGGATTTAAGACTCTTGACTTATAACTTTTCACTTTTGACTTTTGTTGGGTGCGGGAGTAGCTCAGTGGTAGAGCGTCAGCCTTCCAAGCTGAGGGTCGCGGGTTCGAATCCCGTTTCCCGCTCCATAAAGCGTGATGAGTAAAAGAATTAATTTTATAACTTGTTACTCATTACACATAACGCTTTACGAATTAGTGCCCATGTAGCTCAGTTGGCAGAGCACATCCTTGGTAAGGATGAGGTCACCGGTTCAATCCCGGTCATGGGCTCCAAGAAAGTAGTACATAGTGATCAGTGATTAGTTGTTAGTTGAAGAAACTGAGCACTGACATTTAAGAACTCTCAATGAGGAGGGATATATGGCAAAGGCTAAATTTGAGAGGGTAAAGCCTCATGTAAATGTAGGGACGATTGGTCATATAGACCATGGGAAGACGACACTGACATCAGCGATCACGAAGTACCTG
>JBGPPR010000011.1:0-11291 GCA_041488675.1 Thermodesulfovibrionia bacterium | reverse complement strand
CGGCATTTACAGCCTTCTTGATTTGTTACCTAAGGTAAACCCATCCTCCCTCCATCCGGACATGGGTTCCCAGGAAATTTCCAAAATCGTTCTTCAGCCTTTTGAGGAATTCCGTAATATCTACACTGGAATTCCTGATGGAGAATTTCTCCATGTGCAGGCTTTCACATACGCAGTTTTTGTCTTTGTTTTGCTTTTAAGCATCTGGGTACTTGCAAAAGGTGTCTCTCGCGGGATTGAAGTTATGGCCAAGATTGCAATGCCTGTCCTCTTTGTCTTCGGAGCAGTATTGGTTATAAGGGTTTTAACATTAGGACACCCTGTTACTGAACACTATGGTTCGATGAATGGCCTCGCCTTCCTTTGGGAGCCAAAAAATGGTTCATTGAGCGTAATGGAAGAGAGGTGTTCGTCCTCCTGGACGTTCAGACATGGCTCGAGGCAGCGGGACAGGTCTTTTTTACCCTCAGTTTGGGCTTTGGTGCTATTCAGTGTTATGCTTCCTACCTTCGTGAAAATGATGATGTAGTATTATCAGGACTCGCAACCACTTCTGCCAACGAGTTTGCCGAGGTAATCATGGGCGGGTCTATTGCCATCCCTGCTGCTGCAGCATTTTTTGGTGTAGCCTCAACCCAGGTAATTGCCTCTCAGGGTTCTTTTTATCTTGGTTTTACCTCTATGCCGGCCATCTTCGGGTTCTTGCCGGGAGGTAATTTTTTGGGTTTCCTCTGGTTTGTACTCCTCTTCTTAGCAGCCTTTACTTCAATTGTAGCCATGGCTCAACCCATGATTGCCTTTCTCGAAGATGAAACAGGCATGACCCGGGAAAAGGCAGCCATCCTGTTAGGTATTTTCTGGTTTTTGAGCAGTCATCTTTGTATCTATTTGCGCGGAGGATGGCAGGTCATGGATTTCTGGGCCGGGACGTTCGGCCCTCCCCTTCTGGCATTTGTAGAAGTCATCATCATCATGTGGATTTTTGGAGGAAAGAAAATCTGGGATGAAATGCACCGCGGCGCACACCTTCGAGCTCCCTTCTTCTTTTACTATACAGCTAAATATGTTACTCCTCTCTTCCTCGGTGTAATTTTTACTGCATGGCTCTATCAGAACGTTGCCCTGCCATTTTTCAAAGGAACAATTTTCGAAAAGGCTTTGGAAGGAGTAGATATGGGGTGGGCGGTGTGGATTATACGCATCTTCCTTATATTGCTTTTCTCAGGCATGTGTATTACTGTCTACCTGGTATGGAAGCGCCGGGGCAAGGAGGCTACGGAATGAACTGGCAGGGATGGATATTTATGATAGCCGCCTGGACCTTTATTGGAGGACTCTTTTTCTTTGCCTTTAAACGTATTCTCTTCAGCAAGAAATCATCACATGACAATCAAGATGAAGAGCAAAAAAAGGAAGTTTGAGATTAGCTTGTAATGGATATTTCAAGAGCAATTAAAGAACGCAGGAGTATTCGTGATTTTAAGAAGAGTGAGCTACCGAATGACATCATCGATAAACTCATAGATGCCCTGATCTGGGCTCCGAGCGCTGGAAATCTTCAGGCAAGAAAATTTTATTTTATCAGAGACGAGGGACTCAAGAAAAAGATTGCCACATCTGCGTTGAAGCAGCATTTCCTTGCAGAAGCGCCTCTTGTAGTAGTGGGTTGTACAGATAGCCGCATATCATACAGATATGGAGAGAGAGGAGTCTCTCTGTATTCAGTTCAGGATGTCTCCTGTAGTCTTATGGGCATGATGCTTGTAGCTCACGAGAATGGACTTGGCAGTGTTTGGGTGGGTGCCTTTGATGAAGATGCCCTATCTGAAACTTTGAAACTTCAAAAGTTCTTAAGACCCGTCGCCGTTGTTGCGGTTGGTTATCCGTCAAAAATTCCGGTTCCACCTCCACGGGTTGCTAAAGAAGAAGCGGTGGAATTCCGATAAGTTAGATATTATCCTTCTTAATTGAGGTTTTAATATTAAGATGGTTAGAATGAAAATTCAAAAAAGAAATAGAGGTACCGAGAAATGAAGATAGCTGTCAATACCGGCGGGGGTGATGCCCCTGGTCTTAATGCTGTTATCCGAGGAGTGGTCCTGGCTGCCAGCCAAAAGGGGTGGGAAGTTTACGGTATCAAATACGGTTATATGGGTCTCATCGATACGAAGCAGATTATCCGTCTCACACCTGAGTATGTCTGGGACATTACAGATGTCGGCGGAACGATTCTGGGATCAGCAGTAAGAGGCAACCCTTTTCAATATCCTATGCAAGGAGCCGATGGGAAAGTGGGCGAGGTGGACATATCAGACAAAGTAGTATCGAATTTCCAGGCCCTGGGGTTTGATGCCCTTGTCGCCATTGGAGGTGACGGCAGCCTCAGCATCGCGAGTAAGTTTATGAAAAAGGGCATGCCCATAATCGGCATTCCTAAAACCATTGATAATGATATAAGTGCAACAGACGTTACCTTTGGATTTGATACCGCGGTCAATACTGCAACAGAGGCTATTGACAAGCTTCATACGACTGCAAAATCCCATGACAGGGTTATGGTCGTTGAGGTAATGGGCAGATATACGGGATGGATAGCGTTGTACTCAGGTATATCAGGGTCAGCCCACGTTGTCCTGCTGCCGGAGATTCCTTTTGATATCGAAAAGGTTTGCCACAAGATCAAGAGACTTGAACTTATCGGTCAGAATTATGCAATTGTTGTTGTAGCAGAAGGGGCTGTGCCGTCCGGTGGTAAGATGACGGTGATCGAAAAAAAACCCGGAGGGGAGGTCAGGCTTGGCGGCATAGGACAAAAGGTTGCTGATGAGATCGAAAAGAAAATGGGGAAAGAAACCAGGTCTATTGTTCTTGGACATCTCCAAAGGGGAGGAGCTCCCACTACCTTCGACAGACTTCTCTGTCTGAGATTCGGCACTGCTGCAGTAAGGTTCATTGAGGCCGGTATGTTCGGGACAATGGTAGCATTACGCTCTACGGAGATCTACGCTGTACCAATTGATGAGGCTATCGGTCAAATGAAGAAGGTTTCCTCCGACAGTGACATCGTACAAACAGCAAGATCCCTTGGTATTTGTTTTGGAGACGGGAAACAGTCATAATATTAATAGCATCTCTCGATCTTTAGACTCGTCTCAAGCAATAATTCATATTGATATTTCTGAGGCTTTCTCCCAAAACAGGTCCCTAAACTTTCGAAGAGTGATACTTCATCCAAGTCCACTTCCCTGCGTTTTATAGCCTCTGCCGTCGGCTGATAAAAGATTTTATTCCCTGAAACGTTGACTACGGTGTTCCCGATTTTACCTTCTACAAGAAGTAAAACAGCTGCTGCTCCTGCCTTTTCTCCAAAATTGACATCAAATGCAGAAGTGTCTCCGGATCTTACGATATGTCCCGGAGTCACTTCCCGTACCTCAGGCATCTCGTAGACTTCCGGTGCATACATTCCCGTTTTTTTCATGAACTCTATTACTTCAGGATCATTTTTGAGTCTCTTCTCGAGTTGTTGCCGCACATATCGACCAGCCCCTGCGAGTTTCTTATGACCAAAGGCATCAACTCCTGCAGTCTCGTCATATAACAGCTCGCCGGACAACGTCTTGATTCCTTCCGAAACAACGATAATGTAAGTACCCGCCTTTACATCACTCCTCTCTATCCGGTCAAAGAACCTCCTTTTCATGTCCTCGTAAACAATGTCAAAATCAACAGGAATCTCCGGTATCAGGATACAGTCAGCCTCACCGCCGACACCTCCCCTGAAAGCAGTATGTCCGACGTACCTCCCGAAAACCTCAATCACGAGGATACGGTTATGACTCATTCCTGTGGTCTTCAGCTCCCTCGTTAAAATAGCAATCCTGTTGATTGCTGAATCCCCGCCAACGCTGTAGGGTTGAAGATCCAGATCCATGGTTTTTGGAACATGAACACAGGGGATGCCCTGTGCAAGAAGATCGATAACTACGCTGCCGGTATCATCTCCTCCGCTGATTATTAAACCATCTATCTTGAACTTCTTGAGCCCATTCTTAATCCTCTCGTATTTTTGCGGGTCCTTTATCTTCCCTATTTTTACGCGTGAATGACCTGCTTCCGAACCTGCAAGAGATGCCTGTATTCTGCTTATTCTCTCCGGAGTGAGATTCACCACTCTGTCCATGTCAACGAGATTATAAAGACCTGCATACCCGTTTGGTATTACGTCCGCTTCAATCCCCAGGGAGTATGCCTCTCGTGCAACGCTTTTTATCACTGCATTGAGACCTCCACAGTCTCCGCCGCTTGTTATGATGCCAATTTTCTTGATATTGAGCATGGTTTTCCTCCTCCTTAAAACAGGATTCCCGATAAATCAGGAATTTCCTTCTTTGCGATTACCGGCCGCACACTCTTTTTCACTATCTCAACTGTATTTGTCACCTTGAGTTTCCCAAAGAGCAGTTCAAACCTAAATTCCAGTTCTTTCATTATGGGGATCTTCACTTCCATAGATAAATCCCACCATCTTTTCTTTAATGGTCCGAACCCTTTTTTCCTCGTACTGTAAATGAACTGTTCCTCTGTCTGACTCTCCTTCCGCTCCTTTGCATACTCAGTCGTTATAAAGGAATACACTTCCTCTCTGAATTCAGCCGGAAGGTAAACGCTGTCATAGATCATATTTTGAAACCCTGTAGCAAGATGAATTTCTGATGTGCCTGTTTCAGGGAACATATGAAACGCCTCTTCAGGCAGAGTTGAAGCACCATGCTGAACACAGCCGGAAAGACCATATTTTTTTCTTGCCAGGTCTGACAATACTTTCAGGGTTTCGAAGTCTATTTTTACTTTTGCGAGGCTCCCGTCGGCCAAGACCACACCCCCATGGGCTGTGCCTGTTTGAACACTAAGTTTGCTCAGTCCTTTCGTTCCCCTGAAGGTCTCCTTGAAGCCATCTAAAAAAGCAATAAGCTCTTCAGGGGTGCTGTTCTTGCCGCCTATCTCACCAATCTCGCCACCAATAGAAACATCAATCCCCGAAGGCTGTACGGATCTCACATGTTCCGCCAGTTCAGCGGTCTTCCCGAAATTAGGCCTCTGTTGCTCCTTTACCGTTGGTTTATCAAGGTCAACAAGAGTTGATGCATCGATATCTATATTATAGAATTCCGCCTCAACTGATTCTTGAATAAGACCCCGCATGTATTTTGTTTCGGCCTCAGGATCACTCAGATAATTCCTTCTCACGAGCTGGAAATGGTCTCCCTGGATAAAAACAGGACCCTCAAATCCTTCTTTCACGGCAGCACCGAGAACAACGGCAGCGTATTCCAGGGGCCTCTGTTTTGTATAACCGATCTCTGACCTTGCGATCTCGAAGATAAAAGCACCGGCGTTCATTTCCATCGCCTTCCGAAAAATTGCTCCGGCAACGTCACAGGTAAGTCCTCTTATATTGATGGCTGGAACCGTAAAGCCAGGATACGCTCTTCCCATCTCTTCATAGAGTCCCTGGATAGATGAAGGGATAGCGCCAAAGGCCTTTGCAATCTCCTTGACAAAAAGGAGAAGCGTTTTCCGTTTCCCTTCATCGGTCTCAAAGACAGCCTTATTAATAAGGGTGTCGATATTAGACCTGAGTTTCTCCCTATTCTTAATACTTACAGAACCATCTCTGACCTCAATTATATCTTTCCATTCTTGTCCCATAAAATCCTCCTAAGAATCCTAAATGAAACATATTATACAAAAGTCTTTTGCTTCCGTGTTTACTTTACTTGTCAACTCAAGGCGAAGATTCAAGATAACGGAGTTCTTTTATTTTCTCAGTCATATCCCCCGGCACGGACGCTGAAAACTCAAGATATTCACCTGTTGCAGGATGGGTGAACCCTAAGATTTCAGCATGAAGCATCTGCCTCGGGAAAAAAACTTTCTTCTTACCCCTGCCTTCAATCTCAGTCTTCTTTCCGTATATTCTGTCGCCGAGTACCGGATGCCCTATGGATGCGAAATGGACCCTGATCTGGTGTGTTCTCCCGGTTCCAAGAGTTACTTCGATAAGAGAAGAATTATCAAACCTCTCCATGACCTTCCATCTCGTTACCGCCGCCTTGCCCCTTCTTACACGAGTGGACATCTTTTTTCTGTCAGATTCAGAACGGCCTATAATGAGTGTTATTTCACCCTGATCTTTTCTAAGATTACCGTAAATTAAGGCGAGATATCTTTTGTACACAGACCTTTCTCTAAATTGTTCAACAAGGTCGTAATAAGCTTCATCAGTGAGGGCAATAACCATCAGACCCGATGTGTCTTTATCGAGCCTGTGAACAACACCCGGTCTCATCGGTCCTCCAACAGCAGCAAGTCTTCTGCAGTGGTAGAGTAGGGCATTCATGAGGGTTCCATGACTATGACCCGCAGATGGATAAACAACCATACCGGCCGGTTTATTTACCACAACAATATGATCATTTTCATACAGTATTTCCAGATGAATTGGCTCAGGAACAAGCCCCTCTGTTTTGCCTTCTAAAATAATGAGGGAAAGTAAATCGTTTGCCTTAACTTTATAATTCGGCTTCACAGTGCTCCCGCCGACAAGGACATTGCCCTTTTCTATGAATTTCTGGATCTGCGATCTTGTAATTCCGGTCTTCTTTGTAAGAAACATATCGAGTCTTTCACCCACTTCCGAAACCTGAACAACAAAGTTTTCACCAGGCATGATAAATTCTACACCATAGAAAGACGCATAGTGAACCCGTAGTGGATGTCGTGGAAAAATTTATTTTTTGATACCTTCACTTGTATTATTCACAAAATCAATGGCGGATGCAGTATTTGAGCGGCTTTATCCCGAAAGTTTTCGGGATACCTTGGAGGCTCGATTGGTATCGAGCCGGGAGTGAGTGAAAATATTGCATTCGCCATTTATCAAAAAATTTGTGAATTTAAATGGGTTAGATGGGTTAGTGTTCTCTTGACAAAAGGATCAAGGAATATCGTTACAACTGTCGGCATAAAGATATTTCCAATAAATTCATTGAGTTGAGCAGTCTTGAGGTCCCGGGACAATTTTTTCTTGACATGATTTATTATTTATTTTATATTAAAAGTATCAAAACTATTAGGTAACTGCCCTCTTGAAGAACTACATATTACGATGTTATTCAAGGGGGCAGAATCCGTTACAGAAGCTTTGTGAAGTAACGGGACATGAAGCATTGCAGACGTAAGGAGAGAGGAAAATGAAAACAAAAGCATATAGGATAGGTAAGTCGATCATTCTTCCGGATGTCCGCTGGGTAATCCTGGACAGTCGTACCGGTTGTATGATGTTTCATTCCAAGGTAGTAAGAAACAACGGAAGGTACGAGACCTTAGGATGCAACAGGATGGACTCTTCAGGTTTTTGCTTAGGTCATGAAATGAGCATGGAAGAGTTTCTGGAGAAATACGGCTCTGGCGTTGAAACGGAAGCAGAAGAAGTCCTCGCTTAAGAAAGATTGATCAGAATTAAGTCGCATTAAGAAGCTGTCCTTGCAAGTCATACAGACAGTTTCTTGAGAAGCCATGCCATATTCTGGCCTAAATCCCTGAATGTTGTTGCACATTCTTTATCCTTGAGGATATCGCCCGGATTAAGACCGATGCCAAGATTCCAGTAACTGGAACCTGGAATAATCATCTGCCCAATTCCAAAAAAGAAGTTTATACTTGAGTACACATGTGTAGCCCCTGCCCTTCTGACCGCAACAACCGCAGCCCCAACCTTCCTCTTGAAAAGATGGTCATTGGCGATGGCAACAAGACCGGCCCTCTCGATGAGGGCCTTTACCTCCGTAGAGACATTGGAAAAATATGTGGGGGAGCCGATTATGATCCCGTCCGCTTCAATCATCTTCTTGATAAACACGTTCAGCTTATCGTTCTGAATACAGCGCCTATTCTTTCTCTTAAAGCACGAATAACATGCTTTACACCCTCTTATGCCTGTCCCTCCAAGTTGAACAAGCTCCGTCTTTATACCCTCTTTCTTAAGCTCTTTAAAGACCATCTGTATAGCATAATAAGTATTCCCTTTTCTCCTCGGACTTCCGTTAAAAGCAACAACCTTCATTTTGAAACCTCCTTACTTATGTTGACAACTGGTTATGCTCATGCTGTACAAATTTTTCCTTGCCTGGGCAAAATAATGGAGATTTTTCTGAATTGCGAAAATGTCCATATATCACTCACACATTTTTTAAAAAAATTTCTGTTGAAACAGGTTTCAACCCCGCAGCTACCAAATTTTTATTCTTCTCGTCATCTATGGTATACACCTGTTTACCCCATTTTAAGATTTCCTGGCAGAACATTTCTGTCAAACTCTTCGGCGCGGCATAGGGAATGAAAATAGACGTTGCAAGTGCTGCGACAAAATAATTTCTTCTCAGTGCCTTTTCTGAAGAAATACGTTTCTCTTCCTCGGGGAACGGCGAAAGGAAAAGCAGTCTCCCTTCCTTCAAAGGTTTTTTATATTCAGACCTGATTCGCATTCCTCCAATACTTCGTGCAGGGCAGATGATCACCGGTTGTTTTCCCTTGAGAAGGATGTTCAGGCACTCGCGCTCCATTGCTGAATGGAATCCACTTATAGCTGTTATATCGGCTTCTCTCAATTTCTTCATCAGATCGTATGTTTTAAGGATAATAGCCCCTGGGCATTTTGCCGAACTGAAAACAGCAAGGGTTTTGTTATGAAGGATGTCGAGGTTGCCAATGGCAGCCAAGTTCTTGGGCGCATGTTGCCCAAGGTATCGACTTAATGTTGCAGGATAATTACTATCATCCCTATAAATGCATCTGACACTCATTGTCTACTACTTATTCGCTTATTTTTTAAATATAAACAATTATACCCTTTGCCTGATATCAGGTTTCTTGTTTACATTTCCGCAATAATTTTCTTTACTGCATTCTCCAAAGGTGCCAGGTCCTCCTCAATTGTCTGCCAGACAATATCGAGATCAACTCCGAAGTATTCATGTATCAGGCGGTTTCTCATTCCAATGATTTCCTGCCAGGAGATTTCCGGATATCTGTCTCTGACGTGCTCAGGAAGTTTGTTTGTCGCTTCACCTATGACCTCAAGGCTTCTCACAACAGCCTTTATCGTCTTTTTGTCAGTGGAGAAACTCTCTCTTGTCAGTCCGGCGGTAAACTCTCTTATGTCAGCGACGTTTTCAAGAATATCATTCAGATAATCAAGAAAAACCTGTTCTTCAGACATACCTTACCTCTTGGAGTATCCGTTTGCCTATGTGAGGTTTTAATGCCTTCTTCGTTACCATCTCAACCTGAATTCCGAGAAGCTCAGACAAGGCACGCTCAAGCTTCATGAACCTTACAAATCCTATAGGTTTCTCCAGCTCTATGAGGATATCAAGGTCGCTCTCAGCACCCTGCTCCCCCCTTACATATGAGCCAAAAATGCCGATTTCTTTCAGGCCGTATTGCTCCCTGAGGGCTTCTTTGTTTCTATGGAGTAATTCTTTTATTTCGTCAAAGGTTTTCATTAGTTACCTCAAGGAAAAATTATACCTCATTTGTCACTTTTCCGTTCCCTCCCTGAGTCATTCCATCTCACTCTCCAGCCCCATGCGGTATTTGATGTCGTAATTAATAATGAAATCCAGTTCCTCATCAGTGAAACCGTAATGCTTCGCGAGTACTCGGTCAAGCTTAAAAGTAATGCTTATGAACATGTGTAGTTCCAATTTTACAATTCTCCGCTCTCAAGGAAGCTGTAATACCTCATATGATTAAAGATGATATGGTCGAGAAGCCTGATGCCAAGGGTTTCGCCTGCAGATTTCAGTTGTGCGGTAATTTCTTTATCCTCCGTGCTGGGCGTTAAAGTTCCAGCCGGGTGGTTGTGGGCTATAATAATGGCTGATGCCCTGTCTATAATCGGATCAGCGAACACTTCTCGTGGATGCACCTGGGTTTTGTTAACTAAGCCAACTGTGACAACCCTGCTCTTGATTACTTCGTTGGCACCATTGATAGAAATACATATAAAGTGTTCCTGCTTCCGGTCCGCATAATGCTGGATGAGCGGAAACACATCAGCGGGAGTAGATATCTTTAAACCTTCTGGTAGAATTCGTCGGCGTGCAAATTCAAGGGCTGCAGCAATCAAAGTGGCCTTAGCTAATCCAACACCTTCTACCTGCTGCAATTCCTGAAGATTCGGCTGTTTTGGATTGCCATCCAGTGCTTTCAGGATTCGGCCGGCTACCTTCATTACGTCATGGCCTTTTGTGCCGCTACCCAAAAGAATAGCCAACAATTCGAGATCGGATAATGCAGCAGCGCCTTTCTCCTGAAGTTTCTCTCTCGGACGTTCACATACAGGCAAATCCTTAATGTTCTTGCTCATTGTCTCCTCGCAGACCTTGCAAGTTGCAGTCCATAATAGATTACCGTCAGCGCCATCATGTCGAAAATTGCGCCAGGATCAATATACTTCGGATCGATAAGCTCTTCGTACCTGCCCTTCTCGTCATAGGAATGCTGTATTGACTGATTGACCAATCCTGAATACGTTTTTTCTAAATAGGATGTATCGTCTTGATGGGACGCTATTGTCGTCTGGATTTGGTCGTCATGCATTTTCTCTTCAGTCACTTCTTTGATATAAAGAGCTTCCTCATCTGAGATCGTAAATTTCTGACGAATCTCATCTATCATATCCTGCACTGAGATTTTCTTTGGCGGAGGACCGCCACCACCTTTTCGGCCTTTTTTCAGTTTTACTTCACCCCCGGACATTGACACCTCGCCCTTAAATTTAACGCTTGCCTTTACAACACTTGTCTGCCGTATCTGTTTCATAAGTTCAGAAACAGATCCCTGCTTGATTAACTGTGGGCCAACATATTCGGCAAAGGCAGCAAAAACCCCTATGTTTTTCGGATATTGAAAGAAGCAAGTCAGAAAATGGTAACTCTTCACGAAGCGCGCCAATAGGTATACAAATTTCTTGCGTTCATCTATGTCCCGAATCCGATCCTGGAATCTCGTGCGTAGGGCATTTACAGTGAACTGCAAAGCGGGATCGTTGTTCTCCCCGAAGAGTTCAACGACCTTCTCGGCATCTGCCTGATTGAAAACTCCTTGCTCGATAATCTCGTCATAATACTTTACACACTGTTTCTCATCAGGCTCAGTACCCTCGAATGGTGTGCCCTTCCGGTATTTAGTGAAGGCCTTCAGGATTGCCTGTGCGTTGTTCG
>JBGPPR010000010.1:0-11313 GCA_041488675.1 Thermodesulfovibrionia bacterium | reverse complement strand
TTATCGGGGTCTCTTCTGCCGCTGGTTCTTTTACAGTCTTCTTTGGATAGGGCTGATCAATTTTGCATGTGAGATCCTCTACTGCCAATTTATTGATATCTTGAAATGTATCTTCCACGCCTGTTCCATCGATGGCGATCGCCTCTATGCATTTATATTTGTTATTTTCATTCAGGTCCTTGTTCAATTCCTGAATGGATAAAATATTCGGAAGATCCCGCTTATTGTATTGAAGGATAATAGGGATTACGTCTGGATTGACATTATTGGCGATGAGGTTTTCTCTCATATTTTTGAAGCTCTCAATATTCTGTTCCCGCATCTCTTGCTGGGAGTCTGCGACAAAGACAACAGCGTCTGCTCCTTTCAAGAGAAGTTTTCTTGTTGCGTTATACCTGACCTGCCCCGGTACGGTGTAGAGCTGATAACGCATAGTGAAGTCTCTTATCTTTCCTAAATTGATGGGCAGCAAATCAAAGAAGAGTGTTCTGTCGCTCTCGGTCGGAAGGGAGATAAGTTTTCCTTTCGTGCCGGAGTTAATCGTGTGATGAAGGTATTGGAGGTTTGTTGTTTTTCCGCTGAGTCCGGGTCCATAATAAACCACTTTTACCGTTATCTCTTTTGTCGTGTAGTTGAAAAGCGCCATATCAGATTATTGAGTACACTCCGTTTTTTGTGTGGTATTTAACTTTATACATCGCCTCATCAGCAAGCCTCAAAAGTTCCTCTTTGGATCGTGCAGTTTCAGGATAAGAGGTGACCCCGAAGCTGGCAGTTATTCTCAGACCATGACCGTCCTTCTCAAAGAATATGTTTTTTTCAACAGCCTTTCTGATCCTCTCTGCAATTTGCGTGGCTGGAGCAACAGGCGTATGTGGAAGAACAATGACGAACTCATCTCCTCCATATCGCACAACAACATCAATAGATCTGAGGTTCCTGATAAGAATCTGGCCCATCTCAACAAGCACCTTGCTTCCAACAAGATGACCGTATCCGTCATTAACCTTCTTGAAGTCATCGATATCCATAAATATCAGAGAAACGGATGCACCGTATCTAAGCGATCGCTGTATTTCCATTTCAATAGACCTGTCCAGGTACCTTGTATTAAAGAGCTTTGTGAGATCATCCGTAATCGACAATTCTTCAACTTTCTGATAAAGCAGAGCTCTTTCTATGAAGATTGATGATTGGTCAATAATAGTAATCAACTGATTAAAGTCTTCCCTGGTAAACTGTTCTCCTTTCGTTTTATTAAAAACCTCTATGACGCCGAGGGGCTTTCCACAACTTCTAAATGGAACACACATGACCGACTTTATTTTATGTTTGAGATTGAAAGCCCTGTCTATTTGTCGCGAGAAACGTTTATCCTGGGACACAGCGGGAACAAGAACCGGCATGCCTCCCTTTGCAACCCATCCGGCGATACCTTCTCCAATCATCGACCTGGACTTCTGTGTTTCCTTGGTTTTCTTACCTTCTGTTCTCTCGAATACCAACTCTCCAGTTCCTTCATCTACGAGAAAAACGGTCCATGTCTCAGCTCCCGTCAACCTTTTTGCCTTCTTCATGATAGTATCAAGGATAGTATTTAATTCTGTGGAAGATGCAAAATCTTTGCTTGTCTCCTCATTGAGTTTGGATTCCTCATTCAACAGAATGGTACCCCCTTTTGATCTGTCGTTTTCAAGGAGAATCCTTCTTTCCCTGAGTGACCTGTTGACGAGATAGTTAAGTTCTTTTACGCCAGGTGAAAGGGTTGGATACGTAAAAGGTTCTTTGACGAACGATGTGAGACCACTATTGGTATGTGAAATGATAATCTTCGGAATACTTCTCGACAGCTTCAAAAGTTTCTTCAAAGAGGCTTCCTTGCTTTCTTTACTGTCTATTATAAGAAGGTCGGGATTTTCACTGAACCTCGGAAGTACCGCGCTGACGGATTCAAACTTCTTTACCGTATTGCCCATAGATGTGAGGGCATCTTTGTATTCCTTCTGTAAAGTACCTTTGCTTATAAGGAATATCTTAGGCATTTACACCACAGCATTTCTTGTATTTCTTTCCACTCCCGCATGGACATGGGTCGTTTCTGCCGACCTTTCTTCCACGCCTGACTGTCTGCGCCACCGATGAGCCTTCGCCCCTGTTGTAATTCAGCTGTGCCTGTTTTCTTTGCTCTCTTCTGATGGTCTCCTGTTTTTGTATCTGTATCTTGAAAAGTCTGCGTAAGACTTCTGTTGAAATTCTCTCTGTCATTTCAGAAAATATATCAAAGGCTTCTTTTTTGTATTCAACAAGCGGATCCCTCTGCCCATAGCCCCTGAGTCCGATGCCTTCCTTCAGATGATCCATGGCAAGGAGATGGTCTTTCCACTGGGCGTCGACAATCTGCAAGAGGATTATCTTTTCGAGATACCTCATCATCTCGCTGCCAATTTCAGATTCTTTGCTCTCGTAGACGCTTCTGATTTCTTTGGCCAGCGTCTCTCTCAAGGAGCCAAGGTCTGTAGGGGCTGTTTGAGTGACGACAGAGAATACTCCATAGACCGCATCGCTAAGGCCTTTCATATCCCATTCTTCCCTGTGTTTCTCCTGAGGGCAGTAAATACCGAGTATTTCATCAGCAACCTCATCCATCATGCTGGAAACGCGATCTTCGAGGGTGGCGCTTTGAAGCAGTTCCTTTCTGAAAGAATATATTTCCGTTCTCTGTTTGTTCATGACATCATCATATTCGATAAGGTGTTTTCTGATGTCGAAGTTATGTGCTTCAACACGCTTTTGTGCATTCTCTATGGCCTTTGTTACCATTCTGTTCTCTATCGGCATATCTTCATCCATGCCTAGTTTCCCCATGAGACCTGATATCCTGTCTGAACCAAAAATCCTCATCAGGTCATCTTCGAGGGAAAGATAAAATCTCGAGGAGCCGGGATCTCCCTGTCTTCCTGAACGCCCGCGTAGCTGATTGTCTATCCTTCTTGCCTCATGCCGTTCGGTCCCAAGGATATGAAAACCTCCGTGAGAAATTACCTTTTCCTTGTCTCTTGTACAGGCCTCCTGTGCATTAGCAAGTGCCTGCTTCCAATCGTCCTCGGTATAATCTTTCTTGTCCCTCAGAGCATCTCTTGCAATGCCTTCTGGATTACCTCCAAGTATTATGTCCGTACCTCGTCCCGCCATATTCGTTGCTATCGTTACGGCGCCACTTCTTCCAGCTTGTGCAATGATTTCAGCTTCACTCTCGTGATACTTGGCGTTCAGAATACAGTGAGGAATGCTTTTTTTCTTTAAGAGATGGCTCAGGAGTTCTGATTTTTCTATCGAGATGGTGCCAACAAGAACAGGCTGGCCTTTTTTGTGAAGTTCCTCTATTTCGGTGATGACGGCATTGAATTTCCCTTTTTCCGTCTTGTAAACAACGTCAGGATGGTCTTCCCTTATCATGGATTTGTTCGTCGGTACAACAATGACTTCCAAGCTATAGATCTTTGCGAATTCTTCAGCTTCAGTGTCGGCAGTGCCCGTCATGCCGGCAAGCTTTTTATACATCCTGAAGTAGTTCTGAAATGTAATCGTCGCAAGGGTCTGATTTTCACTCTCTATCTTGACGCCTTCTTTTGCCTCCACGGCCTGGTGGAGTCCATCCGACCATCTCCTTCCAGGCATGAGCCTGCCTGTGAATTCATCCACAATAGTTACTTCGCCGTCTTTGACAACATAATCGACATCCCTCTTGAACAGGGTGTATGCCTTAAGCGCCTGAAGCACATGGTGGACGAGCTCTATGTTGGCCGGGTCATAGAGATTGCCTGCACCGAGTAATCTCTCCACCTTTATATTGCCCTCTTCTGTAAGTATGGCAGTTCTCGCCTTCTCATCGACAGTGTAGTCAGTCTCTTTCTGGAGCCTGGGGATAATCTTGTCTATCTTGTAATACTTATCTGTAGAGTCTTCTGAGGGGCCTGATATGATAAGGGGAGTTCTTGCCTCATCGATCAGTATACTATCAACCTCATCCACTATCGCATAATGTAACTCACGCTGGCAGTAATCGGATATGTCGTATTTCATATTGTCCCTGAGGTAATCAAATCCAAATTCGTTATTCGTTCCGTACGTTATGTCTGCCAGATAAGCCTCTTGTCTCGAACAGGGTTTAAGGAATTCAAGTCTCTTATCAGTAGAAAGGTATGAAGGGTCATAGAGAAATGAGCTGTCGTGCTGTATGACTCCCACGGAGAGGCCGAGAGAGTTGTATGTTGGACCCATCCATTGGGTATCCCTCTTTGCAAGGTAGTCATTCACCGTGATGACGTGGACGCCTTTTCCTTCGAGGGCATTCAGATAGACAGGGAGGGTAGCAACGAGGGTCTTACCTTCACCTGTCTTCATCTCTCCGATCTTTCCCTCATGGAGCACTATGCCACCGAGGACTTGGACATCAAAATGCCTCATCCCGAGTCTGCGTCTTGATACCTCTCGCATAACAGCAAAAGCTTCTGGAAGCATGTCGTCGAGCGGTGAGCCTGCCTCCAGTGTCCTCTTAAATTCCTCGGTTTTGTCTCTAAGTTGTGCATCTGAAAGACCTGCAGTCTGCGGCTCCAGGGAGCTTACTTGTTCCACAGCAGGCCAAAGCCTTTTCAGTTCACGTTCGTTCTTTGTTCCGAAAACTTTTCTCAAGAGTGTACTTACCATGAATATATAATAAAATTAAGGGTTTTGATATTGCAAGGAAAGTGAGTAGCATCACATCCGACGGGTTTACTAAAGCAAAAAGGCAGGTGTGGGTCTTCTGTTACATGAATCCAATACCTTCGCTCCCTCATGGGCATAGGAAATTTAATCCTAAACAGTTTGTCAATGTCAACCCGATTTGTGCCACTCATGTACACCAGCAAATTGAAAAAGTCTCAATCTACCATGAAGACGAATGCGACAAGTCACCTCTTCCCTGATATAATAACCCTGACATGCATGTCAGGTTCTTGCTCGAATTGTGAGATTAAGTAGGAGGAGGTATGAAAACATTAGTTTGTGTTATTACAATGGCGTTAGTGTTTTTCATGGCGGGCGTGACATCAGTCCAATCGCAAACTCAAGTGCTTGATGGATACACGCTGATACGGGGTGCATCGGGTACGGTCGTTTGCCTCGGTAGATGGATACCGCCTAAAGATGTTGCGCTTCCGGGTACTTGTGAGGGGCAAGTGGTGGATGTTGCCCAGCTCACTGCTATTTCTTCCAGGCTAACCGCCGACAGACTCGATCAGATACTTTTTGCCCTTTCGTCGCTCGATCAAAAACTGGCTATCAATAACGATCAACTCAAACAGCTCATCGAAGCCACTATCAAGACCCAAACCTCGATTAACGAACAGGTCAGTCAAGTCAGCGATCTTCTACGTGAGACCATCACCACAAGGTTTGCAGCACTGCCCGAGTCAATGCTGGCTAACGATTTGTTCAAGAAAGAGATTCAGAAGCTCAAAGAAGATATTTTGAAAGAAGTCGAAAAACGCAATTCAAAACGACCACCGCCCTCAACGAAATAATCCGGTAGACCAATAGCCGAACGCTGTTAGCTTCCTTCCCGGCTGTTGTTGTCGGTGATAGTTCTTGTGCACAGAACCAGTTGCGACTTGCTATGAGTACAGCGTACGATTCCACCGGGGCTTACGGTTCAAAAGTAAACTTTCGGGAATTCCTGTAATGGATAAGTGACAGGGATATTTATCTCTGTAACAGGAAAGCCATGATGATGCCATGCCTGTACCCCGCCTGCAAGTATGCGGACTTTCATAATCCCATATTTTCTCAATAGCAGCACTGCACGAGCGCTCGAGGTCTCGTCTGGTCAGGCACAGCAAACGATAACTTCGCGGTCTTGTAAGATTTCACGATGCTGACTGTGACCCAACTCTTCCAAAGGGATGAGAAGAGCACCGGGTATGCTATAAGGCTCGGCCTTGAAGTCCATAGAGTGGCGCACGTCGATGATAATGGTATCCTCCCCGGCTTCAAGCTTCTGTTTCAGTTCTTTGGGCGCTATGCGGACATTGCGCATTTGATACAAAAAACGGCGGCGCTGAACATATTTCCAGAGAATATATGCTGCCAGACTGCCAATAGCGATCACTGTAAGATTTTTACTGAATACCGCAATATATGATACGACTTGATCGAGCTGTTCGCTGAATAGCAGGCCAAGTCCAATGAACAAGCCTACCCAGACGAATGTTCCAAGAGCATCAAAAAAGAGGAAGCGCACCAAATTCATGCTGAAAATGCCGGCAAGAGGAGGTGCCGCAGTATTCACTCCCGGGATGAATTTGGCCACGAGCAAGGAGCGAGCACCATACCGGACGTGAAAATCCTTAGCCTTGCGCACGCAAGAATTTCGGTCAAGAGAGATCTTACAGAGAAATGATAACAACGAGATTCCCTTGACGCGTCCGAAGTAGTACCATAAGGTATCTGCCAGCAGAGAAGCGACTGCCGCCAAACCAATGGAAAACACAATATCCAACCTTCCGTGGACGATAAGTGTACCCGCGCCGAGCAATAATGGAGTAGAAGGCAGTGGTAAGCCAATCTGCTCAGCAAAGACTCCGGCAAACAGAACGACATGTCCGTTCCGTATTATGAATTGAATCATCTCATCCATGGTGCATTCCTATGAGCCTGCAATTCATGAGTACCCGATAATAAAGAAGCTTTTTATTTGCACAGCGCCGGCCTTTGCCACCTCAGTACATCCTCCTTTCATATAAGGTATCATTAGAGGACGTTAATAGATATCAGCAGAAATCCGATTTTTTTGTAGGATTTTGGATGAATTGTCTATCGGTGTTTTCCCTACAGAAGAGCTTAAGAGTTTTCAGTTCAAAACATCAAAGCGGAGCGTGTTACCTAAACAGCGGGAGTTTCACTCATCTGAAAAATTATTTATTTATGGATGGAATCGATAACAGATATATCTGCAGATACTATATGTTCCCGTGAGCCATCAGGAATTGTAAAATAAAATGTTGAGCCGTTTCCTGGTTTTGACTCAACCCAGATGCGTCCACCGTGGCGATCCACGATTTTCTTACAGGTCGCCAGACCGATGCCGCTACCGGGGTATCCTTTCTTATCATGTAAACGCTGAAACATTTCGAAGACTTTCTCATGGTACTCTGCCGGTATGCCGATACCGTTGTCACTCACTGAAAAGACCCATTCTTTTCCCTTCCGCTCTGCTGAAATGTGGATACGCGGTTTTTCCTCGCGGTGGAACTTAATGGCATTGTTTATGAGGTTTTGCAGTAACTGACTCAACTGTATTGGGTCCGCCATTACTTCAGGCAGAGCATCATAGGTTATTACAGCACCGCTCTGTTCAAGAGGGACTCTCAGATTGTTAAGAGATCTCTTTAGAATGGCATCGCAATCAGTCCGCACAAAGGGTTTCCCACTAATACCCACACGCGAATACGACAACATGTCATTGATCAGTGTTTGCATCTGATTTGCTTCATCTATAGTATCAGCCATAAACCTATTTGCTTCCGAGTCAAGCTTACTCTCATATCGCTTCCTCAGAAGTTTCAAATCAATAGTTATAGCGAGTAAAGGCTCTTTCAGGTCATGCGAGGCAGCATAGGCAAATTGTTCTAATTCAAGATTGGATCTGGCCAGATCGCGTGACTTTTGCTCTAACTCATTTTCAGTCCGCTCGAGTTCTTCAACTGTATTTCGCAACTCGCTAATGAGGTTTATTTTGCCTTCATATTGCGTCTTCAATATTGACAAAATAAAAACAGATATCACAAAGAAGCCAAACAGCGTAGCACTGTTCCAAATGGTGATTAGAGGATGCGAGTATGTACGTCCGGCAGCAGAGTTGGCCACGAACTCTGTTAGTGAACTCAAGACACTCATGAAAACACCTGCGTTTCTACTTGCGAACCACGCAGTGGCAAAAATTGGTATCAAATATAACGTAGAAAAACTTATCTCTTGTCCTGTCTTGTAATCAACGATACCCACAAGAAGTACAACTACAAAACCCCACGTCAAAAAGTACGGCTTGGATTGTCTATTAAGGTAATCGCTAATGCTTGTAAAGAAGTCCTTTTTCATCCCACCAGGTTACGAAAAGGGCATTATAATATCGAATGCCTTCTGATTTCCCTAAACTTTATCAGAAAAGCCGTCCCTTTTCGACCTTCCAGTTCTATTGTTCCCCTTAGTTGGTCTTCTGCCAATTTACAAATAAGTTTAAAACCCAGGGTTTTCGTATTCCTAAAATCCAATCGCTCCGGTAAGCCAACACCATTATCGCTGATCCGGAGTTTCACTTCACCGTCGTCTGTCGAATGACATTGTATTGTGATCCTACCTTTCCTACTATCTGGGAAAGCATATTTCAGGGAATTTGACACCAGCTCACTGATGATCATTCCACATGGGGTAATAGTGTCCAGCGACAGGAAGATATTATCGACATCCACTTTCAACGATATTCTTCCTTTACTTCCCTCGTAACTCTTCAGGAGCATGTCTGCAAAATCCGCAATATAGTCCTTGAGATTAACATCGGACAAATCTTTCGCCTGATAAAGTTTCTCATGGACAAGAGCGATTGATTTGATTCTATTTTGAACTTCTTTTATTACATTTAATATGTTCTTATCCTCAATGTTGATAGAATGAAGGTCGAGCAGGCTTGAAATTACCTGCATGTTGTTTTTTGTCCTGTGGTGAAGCTCACGCAGAAGTATTTCTTTCTCTCTCAGTGATTTTCTGAGGTGCTCTTCTGCCAGTTTCCGCTCCGTGATGTCCGTGTCCACACCTCGATATCCGAGAAGATTTCCCCTCACATCTAAAACTGGAGTTCCGCTTCTCTCAAGAAAAACTACATAGCCATTTTTGTGTATATTTAAATAAATGAAATTTTTAAAGACTGCTTTCCTATGAAAAACTTCAAAGACTTCTTCTTTAAGTTGCGCCATTATATCTGTCTCAAAGAAATCATAGAAATGTTTCTTTCCCACAATTTCTTCTCGAGTATAGCCAAGTATTTTTTCCACAACACGGCTTGAATACGTGTATAAGCCGGTCGCATCTACTTCCCAAATCCATTCACCCGCACTTTCAGCTACCTGTTTAAAACGTTCCTCTGCCTTTTTCCGCTCGGTAATTTCTATGGATACACTTTCTATCATCCGGTTTGTCACTTTCCCTAAGGCTTTCAAAAGCTCTTCTCGGGAATTATCAGAAATTCGAGTATCAATGTCACCTTTGGAAACCTTATGCAATACATCAAAATGCTCGGCAAGACCTATAGCAAACTCATGAGAAAGTTCAACAATTTCTTCGATGTTCTCCGCAGTTAAATTCACCAGATGTTTTAGCTTATTGATCAATTCAATGCTTGACATCTCAGGTATTCTCACTAACGGATCTCCGGAAGAAATCTTTTTTAATGCCTCGAAAACCTCGGATAAGCCTATGGCCAACTCTATGCTGATATTCTCCAGTTCTCTGTCTCTGTCTTCAACAATCTGTTTATATTCCTTTAACTGCACGTTAAAAACCTCACAAGTATCTTTCATGCTGGGGACATCCAAATTTGTCTTAAAGGCATCACAGTCAAGGCACATTTCTATCTTATCTATGAATTCGCCTTGGATTTCATCACGGCAATGGGTTCCTGGAAAAAGCCAGCATTTGAGGTTTCGTGATTTATAGGCCGGGCATCCATCCTTTTTACACTGAAAAATTTCCCAGCATTTTACTTTTCTCATTTGTTTATCCCACACAACGTTTTAATTCTTTGTGAAGACATGAATTTCATCTCTTTCAAAATTGTATCTGTATCCTCTTTTTATATCCTCCCTCATCCTTTATAGAAAGGAGTATCTTATTAAGCCGCTCACACCATACTCGAATATCTCTTTCAAAAGTTGGGCAATCCCCTACCACCTCTAAAATATCTCCGAGGTTCATGTCTGCTGCTCTCACTGCTATCTTTAGGACGGGCTGAGGACATTTAAGACCGGTGGTATCCAAAAGTTCAACTGCCATATCATTTCCTCCTTTTGCTTTGCGGTCATAGTATTCCTTTCAGAAGACACGGAAGCACTGCGGATGAATTTATCTCCTTCGTCCGAAACACTTCGGACATCCCACCCACAGATTATTAGTTATAATCTACACCATTCTGACTATTTAGGAAAGTGAGAATTTCTTGTTTCTACAGAACAAAAAAGTTTTCCCTATAAACCTTCTGAAAGCTATAATTAAGAACTCTTAACACTGTTTACCCTCCCCCTTGAAGGGGGAGGGTAAAGGTGAGGGTGATTAAGCAGATATCTGTCACATTGAAGCATTGAAGCAGGGATATAAAGATATGCATCAGGACTCAGCATGAACCTTAAAAACAAACACAGAAGGGGAAGATGAAAAAGGTTACCTATTAATCATAAACTAACAACTTCATTTGGATTTCTTCATTGACCTGGCATGCTTACAGGCATGCAGAACCTCTTTCTTAAACTTATCAAAATCTATCTGAAGGCCATTAATATAGGTACTCCATCCCGCACTCGATTTAGCGAAATGCACCGCGTCTTCTATTTCGGCTTCTGTTGCTCCGTTCAGTTTTGCTATTTCTGTATGGTAGAACGAACAATAGCGGCACTTCGTGATGGCCGAGATGGCGACGCCGATGAGTTCCCGATACTTGTTGGGTATCGCACCTTCATCAAATTGTACACGCTTAAAGAGCTGCCATTCCAATTCTAATGATGAATCGGGCAGGGACTTGAACATGCTTGGTACCAAACCGAACATACTTTCTATTTCCTTATATACATCCTTCCGCTTCATGTTATCCTCCTTACTTTTCGGCTACTTTCTCGGCTATCTCTTTCCCTTTGCTGTAAGAGCCTCTCGAAATAGTGATTATAGGCATTGAACCCTCCTTTGAACATTTTTACAGTAAATCCTTATTACATAATATTCGCAAATGGAATCAAAAGGGTATCAGCAAAAGACTGATTTTTTTGTAGGACTTTGGATTACTAATCTATCGGTGTTTATCTTACGGAGCGCTTGAGAGTCTTCGATTCATAGCTCATGAAAGATATAAAGAATTGTTGATCGAGAGACAAAATGATTAATAGCAACATATTAGTGTGGAGGAATGAGCCTGGACATTCCTTTTTCAAGATATTTAACCCTTGCAATGTCTTATAAATGGGTTAAAATCATAGGTAAGAAAAAGGAATTGCGATTCCCAGGGCGAGATTAAAC